>CAUSZI010000040.1:0-19300 GCA_963536045.1 uncultured Streptococcus sp. | reverse complement strand
ATGGTTACTTTGAAAACGGTGGACAACACGTTAACTTGAACGTTATGGACTTGAAGGATGTTTACGAGAAGATTATGTCTGGCGAAGATGTTATCGTTCGTATCTCAGGTTACTGTGTAAATACTAAGTACTTGACTCCAGAGCAAAAGACTGAATTGACCCAACGTGTCTTCCACGAAGTGCTCTCTATGGACGATGCTTTGAGCTAATAAACGACTAAAGACTTACAAACCATTTGAAAGAAGATTGGAAATCTCCAATCTTCTTTTTTGTATTTCAGACTTCGAGTGACTGCCAACTTGATGATATTTTTCAGAGGCTTTATGGTATAATGGTTCTATTGCTATACTAGGAAAAGGATTGGGGAAATGACAGAGAAAGGTATCAGGGAAGAAGCCAAAGATTTCAATCTGGCAGTAGATGTTATCATGCTAGCCGGAACTCTGCTGCTGCAGAGCGGATCCGAGACCTATCGGGTAGAAGACACCATGATTCGCATCGCACATTCACAAGGGATCATTGACTGCAATGCCTTAGCAATGCCAGTGGCTATTTTCTTTTCGATTGAAAATACAAATGTTTCACGGATGAAACGTAATCTCAAGACCAACTACAACATTGAGAAGGTCTGCGATGTCAATCAGGTCTCCCGTCAGTTGGTAACAGGAGAAATCAGCCTTCAAGAGGCTTTTGATGAGCTGAATCGCCTCAAAGCTAAGGAGCTGCCCTATAACAACAAGCAGCTAATTGCTGCGGCAACGCTCAGTGCACCCTTCTTCTCCATCATGTTTGGCGGAAACTTCTACGATGCTTTGGGGGCTGCCATTGCTACCTTCTTTGGCTTTGCCTTCTCTTTGTATGTTGACAAATATATCCGTATCCCTTTTTTGACAGCTTTTGCCGGAGCTTTTGTCTTTGGACTGCTGGCTCATATCTGGACGCGTTATTCCGGTTTTAATTCCACAGATGATTTGATTATTGCAGGTTCTGTCATGCCTTTTGTGCCCGGCATTGCTCTGACCAACTCTGTGCGTGACATCATGACCAACCATATCAACTCTGGGATGAGCAAGCTCTTTGAATCGCTCCTCATCACCCTTGCTCTCGGTGCAGGCACTTCTGTTGCCCTCCTTATTATGAAATAAGCCTATGACAATCTTGACATTCTTACTGCAAGCCGTTGCCAGCCTGCTGGCCATTATTACTTTTTTAATCGTTCTAAATGTCCAGCGCAGTATGCTGATTCCCGGCGGAGTGCTGGGCATGGCTATTTGGCTGCTCTATCTTCTGCTCAAAGGACCGACCAATGTCATCATAGCAACCTTTGTGGCTGCTATCATTGGTTCCTGCGTCAGCCAAATTCTCAGCATCATCTATAAAACGCCTGCTGTTGTTTTTATTTTGGCTATTCTAGCGCCTTTGGTCCCAGGCTACATTTCCTATCGGACGACTGCCTTCTTTGTCACTGGTGACTACAGCCAGGCTATGATTCACGCCACTCTGGTAGTCATTCTAGCCTTGGTCATCTCAATTGGCATGGCCAGCGGCACCGTCGTACTCAAGCTCTATCACTACTTGAAAAAGCGTCAAACCAAACTCACAGCAAATAAACAGTAGAGCCATCTGCTGTTTTTATTTTGGAAAATACATCTTAAGCCTGATTTAGCTGAGATTAGATGTTTTTTGTAAGAGTTTTATTCCTAAGTATGGTAAAATAGTTTTCGGAATATACTAGAATAAAAGGATTTAAAGAGGTCTTATAATGACAATCGGAATCGACAAAATCGGTTTTGCGACCAGTAATTATGTCTTAAAATTAAATGATTTAGCTGCAGCCCGTGGAACTGACCCAGACAAGCTTAGCAAGGGACTCTTGCTCAAGGAACTAAGCATTGCTCCTCTGACTGAGGATATTGTTACCTTGGGAGCAGCGGCAGCAGAGCCCATTCTGACAACAGAGGACAAAGAAAAGATTGATATGGTCATCGTGGCTACTGAGTCAGGGATTGACCAGAGCAAGGCGGCAGCCGTTTTTGTCCACAGCCTTTTAGGAATCCAGCCCTTTGCCCGCAGCTTTGAAATCAAGGAAGCCTGCTATGGAGCAACTGCTGCACTGGACTATGCCAAGCTCCATATCGAAAAACATCCAGACAGCAAAGTTTTGGTGTTAGCTAGCGATATTGCCAAGTATGGCATTAACACACCTGGCGAACCAACTCAGGGAGCGGGAGCTATTTCTATGCTAATTAGCAGCAATCCTCGTATCCTCGCTTTCAATGATGATAATGTGGCTCAGACACGCGATGTCATGGATTTTTGGCGCCCAAATTACTCAACAACACCTTATGTCAACGGGCTCTATTCAACCCAGCAGTATCTGGATAGCTTAAAGACAACTTGGACGGAATACCAGAAGCGCCACAATCTATCCCTCAAAGATTTTGCGGCCTACTGCTTCCACCTGCCTTATCCAAAACTGGCTCTTAAAGGCCTCAATAAAATCATGGATAAAAGCCTGCCTCAAGAACAGCAAGACCAGCTCAGAGAGAACTTTGAAGCCTCCATTCTCTACAGCCAAAAAGTTGGAAATATCTATACAGGCTCCCTCTTCCTAGGCCTCCTGTCTCTTTTAGAAAACTCTGACAACCTCAAGGCTGGCGATCGGATTGCTCTCTTCGGCTATGGCAGCGGAGCTGTCTCTGAAATCTTTAGTGCCAATTTGGTAGAAGGCTATGAAAAACATCTATCCAACACACGCCTAGAGGAATTAGACCAGCGTCAGGCTCTTTCCATCGTAGACTACGAGCGCATCTTTTTTGAAGAAGCTGAGCTGGACGCGGAAGGAAATGCCTGCTTCTCTGGCTATGAAAACCAAAGCTTTGCTCTGGCGGAAATTGCAGAGCACCAGCGTAAGTATATCAAAGTTGAGAAATCATCATGAAAGTAAACTGGACTGGATTTTCCAAAAAAACTCCTGCTGAACGGTTGCAGATGTTGAGAGAAAAGGAACTTTTACAAGATGAACATTGGCAGCTTCTAGACAGTCAGCAGACTTTGCCTCTGGAAACAGCCAATCAGATGAGCGAAAATGTAGTGGCCACTCTGGCCCTGCCCTACTCTCTGGTGCCAGACTTTCTGGTGGATGGTAAGACCTACCAAGTTCCTTTTGTGACAGAAGAACCATCTGTTGTAGCAGCGGCTAGCTTTGCCGCTAAGATTATCAAGCGTTCAGGCGGATTTGAAACCGAGGTTCACAAACGCCAGATGATTGGGCAAATCGCCCTCTATCAGGTTGATAATGCAGACCAAGCCATTAAAGATGTTCTCAAAAAAAAGAAAGAGTTGCTGGAACAGGCCAACCAAGCCTATCCATCAATTGTTGCTCGTGGTGGCGGTGCTAGAAATCTCTGGCTGGAGCAAAAGGATGACTTCCTAATTTTTTATCTTTCTGTGGATACACAGGAGGCCATGGGAGCCAATATGCTCAACACCATGCTGGAAGCTCTCGCCTTTCCTCTGGAAGAGCTGACTGGCGGTAAAAGTCTAATGGCTATCCTATCAAACTATGCAACAGATAGCCTGGTAACAGCCCGCTGTGTCATCGACTATCGATTTCTCAGTCGGGATAAGACCGAGGCGGAGCTTCTTGCGGATAAAATGCAGCTGGCGAGCAAATTAGCCCAGATTGACCCTTACCGAGCAACTACCCACAATAAAGGCATCTTTAATGGTATTGATGCTTTGGTGCTGGCTACTGGAAATGACTGGCGAGCTGTAGAAGCCGGTGCCCATGCCTATGCCAGCCGAGAAGGAAGCTACCGCGGCCTCTCTACTTGGACGGCAGACCCAGATAAACGCCAGCTTCATGGTCAGATGACCCTGCCCATGCCCATTGCAACTAAAGGAGGCTCCATCGGCCTCAATCCCGCAGTGGCAGCCAGCTTTGACTTACTAGGACAGCCGCAGGCCAAGGAATTGGCATCCCTCATCGTATCGGTTGGATTGGCACAAAACTTCGCTGCCCTCAAAGCACTGGTCAGCACTGGCATCCAAGCCGGACACATGAAATTGCAAGCCAAATCTTTAGCATTGCAAGCCGGAGCCCAAGGCGAAGAAATCGCTGCTGTAGCTAGTCACTTAACAGCCAAGAAGATTTTCAATCTCGCTACTGCTCAGGAAATACTAGCTAATCTACGAAAACAGGACAAGTAAAAAGGCCTTGATGGCCTTTTTTGTATGTCTTTATGCTATTTATTTAATCTGTTCCTGAGCTTCTTTCAGCCGTCCGTAGAGTAGATAGGGTACACTCTTTAGTTCTTGCAAGTTTCGGCAGGACAGGGCACACATAATGAGGCGCAGATCTGATTTCCAGCCTTCTACAATATCAATAACCTCTTCCACTGAGTAATTTTCCACCAAGTCCAGCATGGTACGAGAAAGACCGACCGCCTTGGCTCCTAAGACCAAGGCTTTGATTATATCCAAAGGATGGCGGACACCTCCACTAGCCAAGAGCTCGACCTCATCGCGCAATGGCTGAAGCGCCAACAGGCTCTGCAGAGTAGATTGTCCCCAATCATTGAGGTAGTCTCGATTGCCACCCCGCTGATTTTCAATATAGGCAAAGCTAGTGCCGCCCCGGCCAGAAAGGTCAAAAGTCTGAATCCCCAAGGAGTGCGCTTCTTCGACAGTAGAGCGATCCATGCCAAAGCCAACTTCTTTAAGAATTAGGGGAAGATCCAGTCGCTGACTATAATCAGTCAAGTGCTGGTGCCAGGAACGAAACTCCCGCTCGCCCTCTGGCATGAGCAATTCCTGCATGAGATTGACATGGACCTGCAAAAAGAGGGGCTGCAAATCTGCTACTGCCTGCTGGGCTGCTTGATAAGGCTTGTCCAAGCCGATATTGGTAGCCAGCAATAAATTAGGCCGACCAGTCGCCACCCGATAGGAAGGATCAGAAGGATTTTTCAAGGCTGCGCTGTAAGAGCCAGTTACAAAAAGAAGGCCGCAACTTTCAGCTACTTGAGCCAGCTTTTCATTGATCTGGCCACCTTTTTGGCTGCCGCCAGTCATGGCATTGATATAAAAAGGAAACTCCCAGTCACGGCCTGCAAAGTGGGTAGATAGGTCAATCTCTGCCAAATCGTACTTGGGCAAAGAGCGGTGAACCAGTTCCATTTCATCAAAACTGTTGTAACCCGGACTCTGCTCTAAAGCGTATTTGATATGGTCGTCTTTACGATTCTGGCTCATCATGGCCCATCCTTTCTCTGTATAATAGCTCAATGCCAGCTGCTTGCCAGGCTTGAATCAGTTGGTTGCTGGATGCGGCATCAAAGCTGAGAGCAATCCCGCAGTCGCCACCGCCGGCACCACTGCTCTTAGCCACACAGTTCAGTCCCTCTGCCGCTTCTTTTAAGACTTTCAGCCTGTCTGTATAAATAGCTGAGCTGAGCCTTTCTAAGAGCTGGCTAGCCTCTTCCAGACTAGACTGAATAGCGAACTTCTCTCCTGCTAATAAAGCTCTCTCCAAAGCATCAACCTGCGTTCTACTGCCTGTCAAAAAGGACTCTGAAATAGCTGACTTGACCTGATTGACCAAATCCTTAGAAATCGCCGGCTGCTTGGTCCAGCCAACCAGAAAATCCATGACTAAGCAAGGCTTAATACTATGAATTTCAAAACCCCAATCCTCTGCTAGTAATTGCTGTAAATCAACCTTGTCCATGCGCTCGCGGACCAATTCTCTATCAAAAGACCGATAGTATATCAAGTCTTCATAGGCAATACAGGCCAAATCTCCCATGGAACCATTGTCTCCGCACTTGAGGAGAACGTAGGAAGCCAGCTTAAAGAGCAGCTTTGGCTCTAAGTCCAGCTCATAAAGTGCTCCCATAGCCTTGATGGTCAGAATAACAACACTACCGCTGGAGCCAATACCGAACTTCTTACCGTACCTTTCCATCTTGCCACTAATCTTTAGAGAAAAAGGCTGAAGTTGGTAGCCTAAGGTCAATAAATAAGTGTTCATAACCCCTATCGTCTCCTGAATCAAGGCATAATCAGAGTCTGGCTCTAGGTTAGCACTATGATCAAACATATCTGATGTCAAGCAATAGGCAGAGGCTGTCTGGATTTCCCCCGTCATATAGATGGGAATGGCCTTGATAATGGCCGGCTGGCCGGCCGTCAGCACTGCATATTCACCCGCCAGATAGAGCTTGCCACAGGTTTGGACTCTTGCACTAGTCTTCATCTGACAAGTCCTTTGTTTTGGAGACGATAAGCCGGTAGTCCTTCTCAAAAATAGCCACCAGATGGTCTAGATCTTCCTCCAAGCAGAGCACCTTGACATTTGGCCCCGCGTCCATGGTAAAGTAGCAACGCTCGCCCTGCTCCCGCAGCTTTCTGACAGCATTCATAGCTTGGTAAGACTCCTCTGTCAGATAAGAAAACGGCGGATAAGCTTTTTCTGTTGTAGCATGCATTCGAAGAGCATTTTCTTCCGTCAGCTGACCAACCTTGGCAAAATCATTGTCCCGCAAATAGCCTAGCATAGCCTGATAATCCAAGGCAGACTGGGCAATCCAATCTGGGAAAATCGTGGAAGTTTTGGCACAGAGCTCCATACCGTCGCGGCTGGAAATAGGCTTTTTCTCATCGTGAAGAACCAGCATAATCATGGCTAGCTTCAAATCCGTCTTGACTGGATAAATGGCCCCGCTGTCCTTATCCCAGGCCGCTAGCGGACCAAAGAAAGAGCGAGCAGACGATCCTGAAGCAAACTTGGCCAGCTGAGCCAGCTCTTGCGTCTGATAGCCCGTCTGAAAATAAGCATTGCAGGCCTTGACTAGGGCTGACAGACCGCTGGAGCTGGACGACAGACCCGCTGCTGTTGGCATATTGTTGCTGGTATCAACACGGACAAAACCATCTTCTGGAGAGCGGAAACGGTCAATTATCCTACTGATTTTGGCATGTTCTGCCAGGCTTTGCAGCTGACCGTCAATATAAAACTCATCTCCAGTCGCTGTATCCGGCAAAGGACTCAGCTGGGTCTCGGTATACATATTTTCCAGTGTCAGCGAGATACTGCTAGTAGACGGAATCATCTTTTCTGCATCTTTCTTCCCCCAATATTTGACAATTGCAATATTGGCATAGGATTTGACACTTACAGGCTTTCGATCCATGTGTTAATGGCCCCTTTCTCTCTCAATAAGGCGGCTAAGGCCTCCGCCTGACTTTTTTCTCCTACAAGAGCAATGACACAGCCACCCAGACCACCGCCGCTCATTTTAGCACCCAAAGCTCCATTTTCAAGCGCTGCCGCCACCAGCTCATCTGCTTTCTGGCAAGACACTCCTAGCTTGGCTAGCTTCTCGTGCGCCTTGGTCATAGCTTGCCCCATTGTCATCAGGTCCTTGATAGAAATGGCCTTCTCAAGGATTTTCGTTAAATTCCCCAATTCCTGCAGCAAAGGCAGAGCCTTTTGACCCTGACTTTCTACAGCACGGATAGCTTCGCGGGTATGACCGTGAATGCCCGTATCTGCAATGACTAAAAAAGCAGCCAGATCCAGCTCAATTTCACTGAAACCAAAATTGCGGATGAATTTGATAGCCACATCACTAAGGCAGGTCTTGGCATCAAGGCCGCTGGGATTCATATGGGCAATCATCTCTGCCCGATTGGCTAGAATCTCCAGTGTTTGGCCATCTAGTTCTTCCTCAAAGTAGTCAAAGACAGCGCGAATAGCTGCAATACTAACCGCGGCTGAAGAGCCCATCCCCCGCTTCTCAGGGACCATGGATTCCACCTGGCAGCGAATCTTAGCCCCTTGCCGACCGAGATGTTCTAGACAGGCAAAAACAGCCATAGACAGCGTATCCTCGGCGAAGAGGGTCCAGGCCCGCTCAGACGGAAAGACCTGACAGGTCACTTCGATACGATTAAGAGGCAGGGAAATGGCCGGATAGCCATAGACCACCGAATGCTCTCCCATTAAAATAATTTTACTGTGTGCCTTGCCGACACCGATTTCTTTTGTCATATTCTTCTCTTGTCTGTAGATTCTCTCTATCTTATTTTAATATACTTTGGCAAAAAAAGCGATTTTTATTAAGAGAAAATCACTGGGGCTAGAGACCGATATTTATATAGGTAGACATGACAAAACTCCGGGGCTTGCAGCCGGAGTCTTTTAAAGTTCTATTCTTATCAGGTCCATCAGCTGGTTACGATCCAAGATCCATTGAGCCCGCTCGTCTTTTTCATAGGTCCGGTTGGACAGAAAAATAGCCGCCTTTTGCTCCTTGCGATTATACATGATAAAGGTTCCCGTGTAGCCAGTGTGATCCAGCCAGCTGCCATCCAAATTCCAGGCTAGACTTCGTCTTTTGCCTGGCTCCTTGGAAAAATTCTGGGGCAGATGGTCCGCAAAGTCATCCTGCAGATAATGCTCCAGAAAAACTTCTAAATCCCTTAGGGTTGAAAATAAGCCAGCACTGCCAGCATGGACACCCAGCACACGCGCCTTGGGATCATGAACCTGACCATCTTGGACACCGCGAACGGTCGGCACAGCTCCTGAAACTGGTCCAAAACCTGTCTCAGCCAAACCCCAAGGCTGGAAAATCTGACTTTGAAAAATCTGATCCAAAGACTGACCGTAGATTTCTTCAAACATAAAGCCCAAGAGCAGAAAATTCACATCCGTATAGCGGAAGGTCTTATCTTCAAGCACTGTCAAATGATTGAGCGCTTCTTTCAACTCGGGAGCTGTCAGCTGATCACGATTGGGAATAAAGGGATCCAGCCCAGATGTGTGGGTCAAGAGCTGACGCAAGGTCACATCTTCTCGATGGAAGGCAGGATAGTAATGCTGCAAGGGCAAATCCAGCTCCAGCTTGCCCTGCTCATACAAAAAGGCTGCCAGAGTGCCAACTCCGACCACCTTGCTGACGCTAGCCAAGTCATAGACCAAACCCGCTTGAGTGGGCTTTCCTTCCTGCGGATCTGCCAGGCCAAAGTAGAATTCCTGCCACCGGCCAGCTTGATACAAGGCCAGACTAGCACCGGGATAGATACCGTCTTTCAGCTGTTCTTTGATTTTATTGATGATTTTTTCTAGAGTCATGCTTCAAACCACAATTCAATCTTGCTAGAATCCTGACTCAGCAGGAACTTATCCGACTTGGGTACAAAGACCCCCTGCCCTTCAAAGACAGGACGCAGAGAAGCTGTTTCTAAACGATTGACCTGAGCTTTGAGCATGGTCAAATCCCAAGTTAGGGCATTGTCAGTCTGCAAATCTTGTCCCTCTGCTTCTGTAAAAGTCAGAAAATCCAGCACATTTTCAATCTTGCTATAAAATTCTTGGGCTGCATTGGCATCAGGCACACGAATTTCTACCGTCTCTATCTCAAATTGGCTAAGACCGATGAAGTCCTCTTGCTTTTCAAATTCAGGCACCGCCGTGACCTCTTGCAGATTTGCTCTATTCTCTTCTGCATGCAGGAGAACTAGGTCGCCTTCTGGCGACAGGGCTTCAAAAGCATAGCCTTTCTCTCCTTGATACAGCTTTGTCCAAGCAGGCTTTTGAGCCAATAGAGACTCGATTTCTTTAGCATCTGCAACCTTGACAATGATTCTGGCTAATTTTTTAGGACCTTTTACTCGCCGAGACCGCATACTGGGCGATTCTTCCAGCTGCAGTTTCTCAGTCTTGGTCTGATCTCCCAAGGACAGAAAAGCAGCTTCCTCTAAAAGGGCCTTCATGCCCAGCTGATTTACAAAAAACTCTTGATTTAAATGACGATTATTTATCTTTAATACAGGGATAATTCTAATAATATGATTCGCGCTCATAATTCCTCCAAACCATTTTATTGTAATGGATTTTCATCTTTTTGACAAGAAATTATGCGCAAATAAACAATTTTTAAAACAAGAAGGCCTTGGATTTATTGGTAAACGGTCTGAGCAATGACCAAACCCCTAGCGGACTCAAACTCGTACTGCAGATAGGACTGGTAGGTACCGGGCGCGATAATCCCGCGAATATCCAGAATATCTGTCCCAGCCTGTCCAATAATCGAATCTGCTAGTAGGCAACAGTTGGTCGATAGGACAAAATACGTCTTGAAACGACTGGTTTTAAACTTATATAGCTGCGCTCCTAGTTCATGCTTCAACTTGTAGGAGTATGTTGGCTGGCCATTTTTCAGTTCCGCTGGCGGCTCCCATTCTACCAACAGCTGATCGATTTCAGCCAAGCGCTTTTCAACCGCCTCTTTCTCCTTATCTGTCAAAGCCAGAGAATAACCAAAGAGTGTTTTCTTGCTTTCTTTTTTGCAAAGCTCAATATAAGCGTCTTTAGGAACCTTGAAGAGAACACCATCTCCAATCATGCCCTTGCATCGCTCAGAAAAAACATCATAGCTGCCATAAGAAATCACTTGTCCCTGATAGCAAATATCTACATGACCAATGGCCCCTAATAAACTTGTCTTTGAAGTATGGACCAAGACCTCCAAGTCCGCCTTTTTTTCTCTATTCTTAACAAGACTATAAACATTTTTACGATCAGAAGCTGCATCTCCCTGAATCAGTCGATTAAAGCGCTCCAGATTTTCTACTGGAATAAAGGCTGCAAAAATAATAGGTAGGTTAATACGAATTTGCCTACGCAGCCGATGTTTTTCCCAGTCGTTGTCGAAAAAGAGGCCATCCCGGATATTGGACATTCCCAGCATCATCAAATAGATTCCCAAAATCAAAAACTGTAAGTGTCCGTCGGTTGCAGGCAAAAGAATACTGGTCAGCCCAATCCCACCATAGAGAATGGTATCAAATAGATAGCGCAAACCTCCCTTGACATGATTTTGCCGATAAAGCAAATAGGTCATTCCGTAAATACCGGCAGTCAAGAGCTGGTAGCTACCCAAACTAATAATCACAATATTGACAGGCACATCACTGATTCGGTTGAGCCAGCTGATACCCATGGCGACTGCAATCTGAAGCAGACTATGCCAGACAGCCCCTTCTTTCTTGCGCGTAAAAACATGAAGAACAATATTTACCAAGCCAACAACTGTCAGATAAAGCGAAATAAAATCGAAGGCCAGCTGGGTAAATCTGAAGCCATTGACAATGATAATCAGGCCGAAAATAAGGGCTAAAAAACCAAAGAGTAAGGTTCTGCGGCCACTGACCTTATGAAATTTTGACACTTGCATCTCCATCTTTGCCTCCTCTATCGTTCGAAAAAAGAGCTGGGGAAATCCCCAACTCTGATCTTATGTGCTTATCCGTAGATTGTTTTAAACAAGAGGACTGCTGTGATACCTGCAAGAATCGGTGCCACAACTGGAACCCAAGAATACCACCATTTTGAATCACCCTTGTGTTTGCCCAAAATAGATTCTGGCAGGATGAAGTGGAGGATACGAGGTCCGAGGTCACGAGCTGGGTTCAGTCCTGGTCCAGTAGGGCCTCCCAGAGAGGTTACCAAAGCCATTACCAAGAAACCAAGTGCCAAGTGAGCGACTGAAAGGCTACCAACTTGGAATGGTGCAACTTGGTCTTTAGCCTGAGATATTGCAGCAGCAATCTGTTCTTTAGGAACTGAAGTCCCTTGTGCTGCCATCTGAGCAGCTTGCGAATTGATAGTTGCTTCAGCTTTGCTCAACAATTCTGCTCCAAAGTAGTTCTTGGTCAAACCCATAGCAGCAAAGAAAAGAACAAAAGAACCAACAAATTCATTGATAAAACCATTGAACAAGGCTGCTTTACGTGATTCAGGCGTGCCATGGTCTAGACTAGAGATAGTAGAGAAAGTACCTAAGATATTGTTAGGATTTTCTGTTTTCAGATAGTAAGGACGGTGGGTCGCAACGACCAAGGCCTGTCCGAAGATAGCTCCCAAAATCTGCGCTGCAATGTATGGTGCAACCTGTTCCCAACGGAAATAACCGCTGACAGCAAGTCCCAAAGTAAAGGCAGGGTTGATATGGTTGCCAGACACATTACCAAACATCAAAGCTGGAATCATAACCCCCATACCGTATCCGACAGCGATGACTAACCAACCGCTCTGGTGTCCCTTAGTTCCTTTTAATTCAACGTTGGCAACAGCTCCGTTCCCCAAGACAATGAGGATAGCTGTTCCTAAAAATTCTGTGGCGTATTTAACGACCCATTCGAAATCCATTTAGTGATACTCCTTAAATATTTTTTAGACAAAGTCTATTTTATCAAGTATAATGGATAATGTAAAGGTCATTTTTAATAAAAATAAGAAAAAGAGGGAAGAATATGCGTTTTAATCAGTATAGTTATGCAAGAACGAAACGGGAAAATATGTTGACAGAATTAGCGGAATTAGGCTTTTTTTATGACAGCAATCGCTCTGATAAGGAAAATCTTGAAGATTTTCTCCGCACCAGCTTTTTCACTTATAAAAATACAGATTATCCCTTGAAATCCTTGGCTGCTGACAGCCAAATAGACCTGCTGAGCTTTTTCCAGTCTGACAGAGAACTGACGGCGTCTGTCTTTTACACTGTGGCCTTTCAGCTGCTTGAGTTCTCGCCCTTTATTGATTTTACAGATGTTGAGGCCTTTCGCAAAGAAACAGGCTTTCCCATTACATTTGGAGACTTGTTGGAAAACCTCTACCAGCTGCTCAACACTCGAACAAAAAATGGTAATTTGCTGATTGATAAGCTAGTCAGCGAGGGTTTGATTCCTGAGGACAATACCCACCACTACTTCAACGGTAAGAGCCTGGCAACCTTTTCCAGCCATGATGCTATCCGAGAGGTGGTTTATGTGGAATCACGCGTGGATACTGATCAAGACGGTCGTCCGGATCTCATCAAGGTCAGCATTATTCGGCCCCGCTATCAAGGACAAGTCCCTGCTGTCATGACCGCTTCTCCTTATCATCAAGGAACCAATGACCCCGCCAGCGACAAGGCTCTCCACGATATGAATGTGGACTTAGTAAAAAAAGAGCCTCATCAAATCACAGTCCAAAATCCTGAGCTCAAATTGCTCCAGCTTGATTCGCCGGATTCTGCCCAAGAAGTCTCTGAATCCGAGGAAAAATTAGGCCATATCGGTACCTACACGCTCAATGATTACTTGCTGCCCCGCGGCTTTGCCAATCTCTATGTGTCTGGTGTGGGAACCAAGGACTCTGAAGGGCTGATGACCAGCGGTGACTATCAGCAGATTGAGGCTTATAAAAACGTTATTGACTGGCTCAACGGCCGCTGCCGAGCCTTCACCGACCACACCCGCCAACGGGAAATCAAGGCTAGTTGGTCCAACGGAAAAGTAGCTACGACCGGTATCTCCTATCTGGGCACCATGTCCAACGGACTGGCAACAACCGGTGTAGATGGTCTGGAAGTCATCATCGCTGAAGCTGGGATTTCTTCTTGGTACAACTACTACCGCGAAAACGGCCTTGTCACTAGTCCTGGCGGCTATCCAGGAGAGGATTTTGAATCCCTGACCGAACTGACCTACTCCCGCAACCTGAGGGCTGGTGACTACCTGCGTCATAATGATGCTTATCAGCAAAGCCTAGAGCAACAGCGCAAAGAACTAGACCGGCAAACCGGAGATTACAACCAATTTTGGCATGACCGCAACTACCTGCTCCACGCATATAAGGTCAAGGCCGAAGTCGTCTTCACCCATGGCTCTCAAGACTGGAATGTCAAGCCCCTCCATGTCTATAATATGTTTCGAGCCTTACCGCACCACATCAAAAAACATCTCTTCTTCCATAACGGTGCCCATGTTTACATAAACAATTGGCAGTCCATCGACTTCCGTGAGTCTATCAATGCTCTGCTGAGCAAGAAACTGCTGGGGTATGAATCAGACTTTGAACTTCCAGCAGTCATCTGGCAGGACAACAGCCAGGCTCAAAGCTGGCTGACCTTGGAAGACTTCGGCGGACAAGAGCAGAAGCTTCAGCTCCAACTAGGCCAAAACTGCAAATCTATCCAAAATCAATATTCAGAAGAAGACTATAATCGCTTTGCTAAAAATTACCAAAGCTTCAAGACTGAGCTTTTTAAAGGTAAGGTCAATCAGATTACTCTGGACTGGACCTTGGAAAAGGACCTCTTTCTCAACGGAGCGAGCCAGCTCAATCTTCGCCTCAAATCCAGCACTGATAAAGGACTGATTTCTGCTCAATTACTGGACTTCGGACCAGCTAAACGCCTCACACCGATTCCTAATCCTATTGAGCCTAGAGTCATGGATAACGGCCGCTACTATATGCTGGACAATCTGGTTGAACTTCCCCATACTGAAACGCCTCATCGCGTCATCACCAAAGGCTTCATCAACCTGCAAAACCGGACCAACCTACTGACTGTCGAAGAAGTCACTCCTGACCAATGGCTGGAATTTTCCTTTGAACTGCAACCAACCATCTATAAGATGAAAAAAGGCGACCAACTGCGCCTCGTCCTCTACACTACAGACTTTGAGCATACCGTTCGTGATAAGACTGACTATCAGCTGACGGTAGATTTGGAGCAATCTAGTCTGGATTTGCCGACCATGACATCACATTAATAAAACCTAAAAGGCGCTAAAATTCAGCGCCTTTTCTTTTATCGTAGATTGAGATATTCCTCTGCATATTTTTTATAATCCGGCTTTTCCTTGCGGTTCATAGCAAAGAGCATACTGCCTGTGAGATAGTCATCGTCTGAGTCAGGAATTAACATAATAGCAATATTTTTATCTTTCTCAGGAAAGACGATAGAAAATGTTCCGCCATTATCTTTCCGGGTCAGGCCATAATAACTCACCCCATTCTTAAAACCAACTGCATTTTGAGTGTACTCATACTCTTCTTCGTTGACAATGATAGTCTTGTCTTTTATTTCAATGGTCTTTTGTTCACCGCTAGCATCCTGTACATTCCATTTTCCCTGAATTTTGGGGCTGCCGCTGCAGCCAATTAGGATGAAGAGGGATGAGAGCACTACCAACAGCAAAGCTTTTATCTTCTTATTTTTCAAGTTGTCTTCTCCTTGATATATAGATTCATGACCATTCTACTATAAATGCTAAATTTTTGTCAAACCTCTTAGAAATGTTCTTCTTGCCACTTTTCCAAAAAATGATATAATTTGAAGAGTGAAGATTACCGAGGGCTTAGCCCTTGCGAGAGAAAGGAAAGAAAATCTTATGATGAACATGCAAAGCATGATGAAGCAAGCGCAAAAGCTTCAAAAGCAAATGGAAAAAGGACAGGCAGAACTAGCTGCAACAGAATTCACTGGCAAATCAGCCCAAGATTTAGTTGTTGCTAAACTGACAGGCGATAAAAAGGTAGTCAGCATTGACTTCAATCCAGCCGTTGTGGATCCTGAAGATTTAGAAACTCTGTCAGAGATGACTGCGCAGGCCCTGAATCACGCGCTGGCTCAGATTGATGATGCTACTCAGAAGAAAATGGGCGCTTTCGCAGGCAAATTGCCATTTTAAGCAAGATAAATAACCTTACCTCTTGACTAAACATAAGTCAAGAGATACTCGAACCAGCAAAAAAGACTGAAAAATCTCAGTCTTTTTTGATTTATAGTCGTTTTCTCACTAGTCAACTACACAAAATTAAGCAAATCCGCTGCCTTACTCATCAAAAGCAGGGCATAGTCGGGTTTGTTTTGCAGCTCCTTGATAGAGCTCTGCACCAGCTCCAAATCGTCGGTAATCATGCCATCAACACCCAAGCGGAAGGATTTACCGATACTGTCTGCATCATTGATGGTCCAGTCATAAAGCTTCTTATCCGTCGTCCATAACTTATCGACAAAGTTTTCATCGAGAGTCGAGTACTCCATCGTATAGCCGGAAGCCTGTGTTCGTGGGAAAATAGTATTGTAGGGCAGGATAAAGAAGGTCGGTATGCTCTTATCATACTGGACTGTCTTGTCAATAACCTGATAGTCCAAAGACTGAATCTGGTGGCCATAAACCTTGATATTGGCTCCGTATTGACTCAGAAAACGGTCCATCATATCGTCTGAGTCCAAGCTGCTGGTCTTGATTTCTATCAAGAGTCTCTGGCCCATCTGATTGGCTCGTTTGAGATAAGCATCAAAACTGGAAATTTTGGCAGTCTGTCCATTTTCTGAAATATCTAAAGCTGTCAGCTCTTGCAGAGTCAGCTCTTGCGGTTTAGCATCAACGCCGGCCAAGGCTTTTAGATTGGCATCGTGCATCATGACAAACTGGCCATCCTTGGTCTCCTGAACATCCATTTCGATATAGTCTGGCTTGAGCAGAGCTGTCTTCTCAAGCGACTCAACTGTATTCTGAACACCATTTCCCTGCGAAACTCCACGATGCGAGATAGTCAGAGGGACGTTTTCCAAGGGCAGATTGAGATAGACAAAGCCTTCAAGGGCAAAGAAAGAGCTAGTAACCAAAAGGATAAACCAACGCATGAGAGGCAGGCCTTTTCTGTAGCGATATTCAGACAGCTTGCTGTCTGTCAGAAAAGCCACAAACTTAATCAGAAAGTAGGCTACCATGAAGTAATAAGCCAGCTTGATGAGGCAGTAATTGACAACCGCTGCTATCAAGGCTATCTGATTGGACTGGCCATCCGCATACTGCTGCAACACTAAAATCGGAATGCTGCTTAAAAGAAAGAAGAGAAAGCTCTTAGCCAGTATCCAAAAGAGCTGCCAAGTATAGCGAATCAAGTGCCCCTTGGTCTTCTCCAAACTATACCTAATCGCGTCTCGGAGGCGGAAATGCTCAAAAAAGAGCTTGGGCAGGGCAAACATTAGGCGGACAGCTATCAAAAAAAGCAATAAACCTAAAGCATAGATTGATAATTTCATCCATAAGGCCGTCTTGAGATAGGTCACGATAAATTCTGGGATCAGAATTTTATTCAAGTAGTAGATTTTGAGAATTTGCCGCAGAAAGGGAAAGATAAAGCCCATATACAGTGCAATAAAGAGGACCTTACTGGGCCGGGCGTAGCGAATCAGCGAACCGCTGTCTTTGAAACTTTTCTTGATAAACTGAAAGGCGCTTCGTTCTTCCTCGTCCAGAAGATTGCGGAGCCCCATAAATATCAGTCCAATCTGAAAATAAGCGACAAAGAGATTAGCTGCAAAAAGCGTTAGAAAGGCTAAGCCAACCCAGACATTTGAAGTCAGAACCTTCAGGGCATTCGTATAAGATAAGAAGAGGTAGCCTGTCTGCTTGAGCAGAGTCTCTGCTGCAAAGGAGTTGAAAGGCACCCAAGCCAGCTCCATGAGCATAAAGACTGTGAAAAAGAGCAACAGAATTTTATCAAGATTGCGATAGAGACGTAAAAGTCCCAGTCTTTGTGATTTCATTTTCCTCCTTTATGTTGTAAACAATACAAAACTTGCTAAAAAGCGATTCTTATTTAAAACAAGGTTGAGACAGATGTCCCAACCTTATTTTTATTTTCCAAATAAACGTGCCCAGAAGCCCTTGCTTTCCTGCTCCTGCACCTTTTCCTTGGCTTCATCCAACTCCAACAGCAAGGTTTCACGCTCATTCATAGCCTTAGCTGTTAGCTGCTGCTGCTGGTCCAACTGCTTGTCCTTTTCAGCAATCTGGACATCCTTAATGCGTAGCTGCTCATCTTTCTTAGCCAGTTGTCCGTCCTTGGCCTTAAGCTGCTCATAGAGACGCACAATCTCAGCATTTTTTTCGTCCACCAAGATTTCCATCAGCTCGCGTTGCTTCACATCTTCGCTGACAGGTTCATCTTCAAAAATAGTTTTCTTATAAATCTCTTCCAGCTTAATCAAGCCGCTGCGGGTCACCACCGTGACTCCTTTTTCATTCTTTTCCGTATCTTCTGGCGGCAGTGCCTTGACACGATTGTTAATCGCCTGGCGGCTAACTCCAAGAATCTCGGCTAACTCGCTGACTGTCTTTTCAATTGCCATAATTTCCTCAAAAACTTTTTCTAGTTTGTAGATACCTAAATCTTATCATATCAAGCCTTAACTGTCAAATTTCACAATATTTTTTGAGCCTGACTCCTATCTTTTTAGCACTTTTTTATGATACAATGAGACAGATTAGTCTAGTAAAAGAAATAAAAAATCGAATGATTTTAGAAGCCTAGAGATGTTCAGCTACAGCCTTCCAAAAACGTCTACAAGACAGTAAAAGCCTGCTCACCAAGGAAGCGCAAGATTTCCGACTAACTGATAGAAACCACTCCCTACGAAAGGAAACCACAAATGAAGCATTTCGACACAATAATTATCGGCGGAGGACCAGCTGGCATGATGGCTGCCATTTCCAGTTCTTTCTACGGGCAAAAGACCTTGCTCCTTGAGAAAAATAAACGATTGGGAAAGAAACTAGCTGGTACAGGCGGCGGCCGCTGCAATGTGACCAATAACGGAAACCTGGATGACCTCATGGCTGGCATTCCCGGTAACGGTCGCTTTCTTTACAGCGTCTTTTCCCAGTTTGACAACCATGACATTATCAACTTTTTTACTGAGAACGGCGTCAAACTCAAGGTCGAAGACCACGGCCGTGTTTTCCCAGCGACAGACAAGTCCCGCACCATTATCGAAGCTTTGGAAAAGAAAATTGCAGAGCTAGGCGGCACTGTCATCACCAATACCGAAATCGTCTCCGTCAAAAAATCCGATGGACTTTTCACTGTCAGATCCAGCGACCAGACTTGGACCTGCCAAAAATTGATTGTGACGACTGGCGGCAAGTCCTACCCTTCAACTGGATCGACAGGCTTCGGCCACGATATTGCCCGACACTTCAAGCACACGGTGACTGACCTGGAAGCTGCTGAAAGTCCTCTTCTGACTGACTTTCCTCACAAAGCGCTTCAGGGGATTTCGCTGGACGATGTGACCCTCAGCTATGGCAAGCATGTCATCACCCACGACCTGCTCTTTACCCACTTTGGCCTATCAGGTCCGGCAGCTCTGCGCTTGTCTAGCTTTGTCAAGGGCGGTGAAACCATCTATCTGGACCTTTTGCCACAGATGAGTCAGCAGGCTCTGGCGGATTTTTTAGAAGAACATCGGGAAAAATCGCTGAAGAACTGCCTGAAAATTCTCCTACCTGAGCGAATAGCAGACTTTTTTGCCCTGCCCTTTCCCGAGAAAGTCAAACAACTCAATCTCAGTGAAAAAGAGGCTCTGATCAAACAAATCAAAGAACTGCCCATCCCTGTCACTGGCAAAATGTCCCTGGCCAAGTCCTTTGTAACCAAGGG
>CAUSZI010000039.1:0-20249 GCA_963536045.1 uncultured Streptococcus sp. | reverse complement strand
CCCAGTCCGCAATGGCTTGGATATTGACACTGTGAAGAGCACGGAGAGCATTGAGTAGGTCATTTAAAGAACCATATTTATTGTTCTTGCTCATTGCCATGTCATAACGGTCTTCAAAGGCATAACCATTCTGGATGATAGAATCTAGGAAAGTGCCATCTTGGCTAGATACATACTGAGGCGGCAACTCAAATGAAGTCACTCCCCATTCCTTGAAGAGGTTGACGTTTTTAGCAATGACTTTATTGGTATATTGGTCATCACGAGTTGCAAAGTCTTGGAAGTTAGAGAAACCTTCATAAATCAACTGAGAATCAAGGGCTGCGCTAGACTCGTAAACCTGACCGCTGGCATTTTTCTTCTTGCTGGCTGTTACACGAGCATCCTGATCTGCCTTAGCACCAACTGGTACCCAAACAGCCAGATAACCAGAAACTTGGACATTGCTGTAGCCAGCGATATCGTTCATATCAAAGGTCAAAATACCATTGGCATCTGTCTTCTTCCAGAGGGATTGCGGTACTTCTTCGTCAGTTAGATAGCGGGAAATGCCATCTTTGGTCGTCAAGAGCACAGGACGGTAGTATTGATTCTTATGGGCTGCTCCCATATTGACTTGCAGTTTATCCCATACATTTAACTTGAGATTAGGGTTGTTAGAAGCAATAACAGCCATCCCTTGGGTACGGGTTTCTGCTGTTCCTTCATCTGTTGCTTCATTGGCACCAGTACCGTAGCGAACAGAAGTCAAAATACCATTGTAAGACCATTTATCAGCCTCACGAGGTACACCCATATATGTAACTTTCATGTCTTGTCCACCTGCTACATACTTAATACGAGCACGCAACAAGGCATCAATAGCATCGTGGTAAGGAGATTTTTTCTCCATGTATTGACCATCATCGGTATAGAGGTCACCATAGTAGACCCGAGTGATAGAGTCTTTATTGGAGAGCATGAGAGCATGAGCAGTTGGGATGTTGAACTGCGTATACTTCTTGTCTGCCTTGCGCATATCTTCGTTGTAGATCTTGAAGGCTTGCTTGAGTTCATCCATTGTAAAGGTCAAACCATCCGTATTTGGATTGATATTTTCTCGGATGATGTCAGCAATAACAGTTTGTACTTCACTATCATGAGCCCGAACAAAGATATAGTTAGCCATCCGTTCGCCATTTTTCTTTTCAGAAGAACGGTCATTTAGACTATTTGTAATCGTTGGCTCTACTCCGCTACGGATAGATAGATTACGCATGAATGAATAAAGCAAGGACAAGCGTAGCTTGTTGTCAATTGCTAGTTGAGCGCCTTTAGTATCTTTGTTGTAGTCAGGATCGTTATCAGACCAAGCTTCCAAGATAGACAAATGCTTGATGGCTTCTTCTTCACTTTCTCCAACCTTGTAGCGAGACTTGAAGTAATCAGAAGCAATTTGGAGCAAGTCTGCATTGACGTTGTCTACCGCATCGACACGGACTCCGTCAAAGTTAGCAGTCGGATCATTGGCTACGATGCTACCGAAGTTCATCATAAAGTGCAGCCAGTTGAGTTGCTCAGCCTGAACAGCTGGATTAGAGTTATCAAAGTCGTTAGCTAGCAGGAACTCATAACCACCAGTTGACTTGTCAATGAAGTACTTAGGTGTACCAGCTTGGTTGGTAGGTGTGCGGTTCAGGATGCGGTACTTAGAATTAGCATGAGAAGTCTTGTCACTATTAGTATAAAGCAGAGCTCCGCCTTGCAAGTGGTCCTTATTAGTACCGGTTGTTTCAGACTCTGTCTTGATGTTCCAGTTTGGCTGAGTTTTGACAAATGAGCCCATCAGTGTTCTCAGCCATTTAGTATCGCCTTCTTTACCGATTCTTTCTTCAATTTTGCGCTGAACCTGCTGAGAAGCACCTGTCAGGATAGCTTGTTCCACTTTGTTTTCAAAAGCTCCTGCTCCCAGACCTTGCTGGTTCATATAGTTGAGATAGCTAACCTGCGTTTGCTTATCAGGCCACCAAGCCATCAAAAGCGGACGTAGGTCTGTTTCTGTTGAGGCAATCCAAGTTTTTCCGTCTTTCAAGATGAACTTTGGACGATACCAGCTATCTGCTGTCAGGTAGCCGTCAACTGTTTCAATATCCTTTTCCGTAGTGCCATGGAAGGCATTCTTTTGAGTGAATTCATTATTGAGACTGCTAGTACCTTGCTGGAATTGATACTCAGCTGAATCAATCAGTGCTCCAGTCTCTGCATCGAAATAAAGAATTTTTCCATTGAGCTCAACAGCGAAATTCTTTTTAACTGTACCGTCGTCCTGAACATAGTATTTCTTACCATCAATCGTCTTGATGTGAGATAAGACATCATCATCATGCTCAGTATTAACAGGCGCTGCTTGGGCTTGAGCAGCCACCATTCTTTCAGCTATCGCTCCCTGTCTTTGAGCCGGTTCTGGCAAGCGATCTTTCTCTGCAACCTTTGGATTTGCAACTATCTTGTCTGTAACAGTCTTCTTTGCTTGTTTGTCAGCAGTTGCGGGACTTGCTTGTCTATCCTGACCAGCTGCTTCCGGTTTAGCAGTTTCTGATGTTGCATTAGCTGCTTTTGCTTCTTCAGCAACGGCTGCTTTTTCTGTAGTTGCTGCTTCTGCTACTGCCGGCTTAGCTGGCTCTTGAGCATCTGTTTGAACCGCTGCTTCCGTATTTGCTACAGTTTTAGCAGTTTTTTCACTGGCTACAGCAGCATCAGTCACCTTGTCTGCAGAAGTTGCTTTTTCTGCTTCCAGCTGAGAAGCTGAGTTAGCTTGTACTTGAACTGGCTGCCCTGAGCCACTATCCTGAGCTGCAGCTGGTTCTTGAACTGCCACCTGCTTAACATCATCAGCGTGGACAAGACCTGCTTCGAGACCAAGTACTTTTGGTGCTACGATAAGTGCTAAGGTAGTCACACCGATGGCTACCCAGTTCTTCTTAACTTTATGCATCTTATAATGAATTTTTTTCTCCATCATAAAACCTCCTTCTGAATTTGGTATAAAGTTATACTCTTATTCTAGTATATTTTTAGAAATGAGTCTATTTTATTTGCACATCTGCAACTGTGAACGGCAAATTCTTTCAAACTGAGCTTTGAGCTTCTGGGCAACACCGAAGGAATCTAAAAATTCCAAGAAAGATAAGCACTCCTCAATATCACTCAGAGCATAGCTATTCCCAACCTTGTAAGAATAAAGAGCCCTATGATACTTAATCAGCATCCGATCATAAAGATCTGTCTCAGGGATTTTAGAATGGTCAAGATAATTGAGGAATCTCATAGCAACCAGCAAATGATTACTCTCTATGCAGACACTGATAACATTAAGCAGCATCTTGATAATACGCCGGCGATTCTCCGGTAGATTATTATAAAACTGGGTGCGGTTAATCATCTCACTAGCAAAGGTCTCCAGTGTTTCCAAGGTCAATAGATCCACACTATTAGTAAAGAGCCAGAGCTCATAACGCCCCCACTCCTCAACGGAAAAGAGATAATCGGTCAGAAATTCTACATCTTTCTTGCTAATCTGAAAATCTGGACTGCAGGAAGACAATACTGCTCTAACAACAATTGTATTAAGCCTATAGTTCTTCTTCTCAGGGAACTTTTTAGCCAAAGCTTCTGAGCTAGCCAATATACTTTGGAGCTTGACGACATTGTTTTCCTGATAAGCATCAGCTACTTTTTTTGAGAAAAGCGCATCATCTGCCTCAATGTAGTTATGGTAAACATACTGAAATTCGTCTAGAGAAACAGCCATATTCTTTAAGCAGCAATAGAAAGAATCAAGCGTAATACCACTGACTCCCCGCTCAAAACGAGACAGCTGAGCCACTGAAATATCTCCGGCTGCCGCCTCTTTAAGAGACATGTTTTTTGATTCTCTAATGACTTTGAAAATTTTTCCAAATGTTTTCAACATATTGAGCCCTCGGTTTCATATATGCAATAAAATTTTTTACTAAATTTAATATACTAGTAATATATTTCGAATGTGTTACAAAAAAATTACTTTATATTTCGAAATAATACAAATAGATTAATTTGAAAGATAGGAATACTCAATATAGTGATTTTTTCTGAAAGTTTTATGGTTTTCAAGAAAATATTGATTTTATAAGATTCTCAGAAGGGTTCAACCTGACAACTTGAAAACACTAGCTTTTTAAATCTAGCCTCCTTACTTATACAAAAATAAACTTGGATAATCTGAAGTTCATGGATGACTGAAATAAAACTGTAACACAATCTGAGTAAACATCTTTTTAGACATGAATGAAAGGAAGTAAAATGAATCTGCCTAATGAACTAAAATAGATTTGCCTAAAAAAAGAGGGAATAGAATCATAAAATTCCCCCTCTTCTATTCCTTTCTGTATCAATCAGGCCAATCAACCATGTGGTCATACCCTTCGTCTATGGAATAGCCTATACTACCACGATAAGAGTATTCTAGCAATGATACTGACCCTTCAGTCAAGTCTTGGTCACTGTCGTTCTTGTTTAACTGGACTAACTTTCCGTCCTTAATTTTAGCAAAAAATTGCTTTTTGCTAGTAACATTATCCTTGTCTGTCTCCTCTATCTCAAAGACATAGTTTCCTGTCTGAAAGAGGGAATAGTCCATATCATGTAAGAATTTTTCTCCTGAATCTGAAGCAAAGAGTCTTTGCTTCAGATTCAGCTCAATTCTAATACTGATCCAAATATCTTCTTTTTCTAGCAATTTCTCATCAGTAAGATCAAAGATAGAATTTAACTTGAAATCTTTTTCCTCAAAGCTCTTGGGTTTTGAGCGCTTAGGATTAGTTATGTACTCTACAGAAACCTCTGTATTCCCATAATGAGGAATGATATTAACACTCTCATCTATATTATCTAGACTTTTTTCTACATTTTCTTTCGTTTTGATTAGATTTTCTTGACTATTTTCCTTTTGGAGAATAACTCGCAGGATGGGAGAAGGAGTTGTTTTCGGATCAATAAACGCAGCTTCTTCAATGCCTCCCGCCTTATTGACTCGAACTTCTTCATAAAAAGAATGCTTGCCAATAGTTACTTTAAATTTCCCAATTGGGTATATATCATTAAAGTCTGGATTATTCGAATCTTCTTCCCCGTATCCACTTGGTACAGTCTCTACCTTAGCATCCATACCTCGCTTTTTGTACTCCTGCTCCAAGCTGCTGAGAACTCGGCTGGTTCGTGTTAGTTGGGGAATGATAGGCTGAAAAAAAGCTACAATCATGAGCAAAATTAGCACTCCATTAACTACATGCCCTGCCCAGAGCAGTGCCTTCTTTCTTTGTCCTTTGAGTCCATACCGAGCGTAAAGATAACTGAGGAAAGACAAAATCGAGCATAGTGGCACAACCCCTATCAACCAGCGATAAGGTTCTATGGTTCGCGTATCTTTCAAAGCAGAGATGAATGGAAATAGCTGAAGCAACAGAGTCAGAATTAAACTGATTGGAGCCAGATGAAGCGAGTCCTTGCTTGTCTTTATACTCTGAATCAGCGAACGAAAGCTCAAAATCAGATAAATAAACAGATAGATCAGAACAACACACTTAAAAATCATACTAAACATCATAAACTGCATTAATATGCTTGTCTTGCCTGAACTCAGAAATTCTATAGTAGATAGCATTAGAACTATAACTGCATAGCCACCCAAAGGGGCTATTATTATAGACAGAATCCAATTAACAATATAAAAAATTGCAAATAAATCTTTAGAGGCTTTTAATTTTTTCATTACATTTCCTACTTACTATATTATTCGTCTATCATTATAGCATAAACAATAAAAAAACTGAGATTTCTCCCAGCTTTTACATATGTCTCAAGCGCTCCACCCGCTCTGAGATAGGAGGGTGCGTATAGAAGAGTTTTTTCAGTCCGCCTTCTTTTTGGGGGTCGCTGATATAGAGAGCCGCACTGGCATCATCGACATGATGCTCCATAGGCTCGCTGTGATCCAGCTTGAGCAGAGCATTAATCATCCCTTGTGGATTGCGGGTCAGCTCTACACTGGAAGCATCAGCCAGAAACTCCCGCTGACGAGAAATGGCCAACTGCACCAAGGTAGCTGCCAGAGGAGCTAAAACGATAGCAATCAATGATACGATAAGGAGAATAATTCCCAAACCACTATCGTTATCTCGATCATTACTACTGCGCCGTCCGCCACCAAACCACATCATACGGCCAGCTAGGCTAGACAACAGGGTAATAGCACTGGCCAAAGCCACAGCAATCGTTGAAATTCGAATATCATAATTGCGAATATGACTGACTTCATGGCCAATCACTCCCTCAAGCTCCTCACGATTCATGATTTGCAAGATACCTGTAGTTGCTGCAACAGCTGCATTTTCAGGCTTAGATCCGGTCGCAAAAGCATTGGGAGAGGGATCCTCTACGATATAGACACGCGGCATAGGAATCTGAGCGACCATGGCCATATCTTGAACAATATGATAGAGCTCAGGTGCTTCCTGCTCAGAGACCTCGCGAGCCCCGTTCATCGCCATGACAACCTCTGTAGACTGAAAAATCATCACTCCGGCATAAATTGTGCCGATAATTAAAGCTAACAAGATACCACCAACAGCAGACCGCAGCCAGAGATAGCCAATAGCTGCTCCAAGGAGAGCCAAGAGTCCAAAAAAAGCGATAAGGAGGAGCCAAGTCCTCCTTTTATTGCTGGCAATTTGATCAAATAGCATCTTAGTCACCTAGTCCAGTGCTGCCAAAGTCAACTTTTGGCACAGCCTTTTCTTCTTCTGGTGTCTTGAGGAAGTCCGCAGCTTTAAAGCCAAACATTCCTGCAACAATATTGCTTGGGAAAGTTTCCAGCTTGACATTGTAGTTGCTAGTTACTGAATTATAAAGCTGACGAGAATAAGCGATTTTATTTTCAGTATTGGTCAGTTCTTCCTGCAACTTCAGGTAGTTGGTGTTCGCTTTCAGATCTGGATAGCTTTCAGCTACTGCAAAGATTCCAGAAATCTGACGAGAAAGGGCGTCGCTAGCCTGCATAGCTTCGGCTGGTGAAGCAGCTGAAGCTACCTGGTTGCGCAGTTGTGTTACCTTTTCCAAGGTTGCCTGCTCGTACTTGCCATAGCCTTTAACCGTTTCTAAGAGGTTAGGAATCAAGTCATTACGGCGTTTGAGCTGAACATCAATCTGGCTCCAGGCTTCCTGAGTCTGCATACGGCTCTTAACCAAGGTATTGTATGCACCAACAACGAAGAATGCTAAAACCGCGACAATAATAAGAACAATAATAAAAGTCATGATATACTCCTCCAATTTTGATTAGACTTATTATATCAAAAAATAGTGGAACTGTCTTTATTCTTGACATGGATTTAGAAAAGATGTATGATGAAAGAAAGAACAAACCGACTGTCGGTCGAATAAAATTTTACTACTAAAAAGGATGCAAGCATGGCCAATAAAAAAGACTTTATCTTAGATACTGCTCAGAAGCTTTTTATGGAGCAAGGCTTTGACCAGACCTCTATCTCCCAGATTTTAGAAGCGACTCAAATTGCCCGCGGTACTCTCTACTATTACTTTTCTTCTAAGGAAGAGATAATGGATGCCATCATTGAGCGAACCATTGAAAGAGCATTTACAGCTTCCCAAGCCTTTGCTGATAATCGTGAACTAACTGTCCTAGAGCGCTTGGTTGGCAGCATGGCTGCTCTGAATCTTAATCATCAAGAGGGAGAGGAAGTGCTGCTGCATCTCAATCAGCCGCAAAATGCGCTCCTGCACGAAAAGACCAATCAAATTCTTCTTGAACGGGCACCTCAGATTTTACTTCCCATCATCCAAGACGGCATCGCTGCTGGAGACATGAAGACTGATTATCCCTACGAAAGCCTGGAAATGATTCTTACTTATTCACTACAAGCTTTTGGCAGCAGTTTTCAGGCTCTCCCCCCAGAAAAACAGCAGCAAAAACTACAGGCTTTTCTCTATCTTTTAGAAACTATTTTTCACAGCCGGCAAGGCTACTTCAATTCCTTTCTATCTTTGATTCAGACACAAAGCAGCTAGACAGCTAATTACTAGATTTACTATTTACACTTACTTGACATCACAAGATTAGGAGGCAACTATGAAACAATCAGGCTTTAGACTCTTTTTATTGATTTGGATAGGAAGCTTCATCTCGGAAATCGGCTCTGGTATGACTTCTTTCGCTTTAGGAGTTTATATCTTCCAGCTGACCGGTTTGGTTTCTGTTTCTTCTTTTGTTACGCTTTGTGCTTTTCTACCCGGTCTTTTGGTTACTCCTCTGGCTGGAATTCTGGCAGATCGCTATGACCGAAGATTGCTGATGGCTCTGGGGGATGGTCTGTCAGGCTTAGGAGTTCTCTGGATTTACTTTAGTCTGAAGAATCCTGCTTTGATTTTTATCTGTATCGGAGCTGCCATTAGTTCGCTCTTTTCAGCCTTGGTCAATCCGGCCTTTCGAGCTACGATTTCCGACTTGCTGCCGGAAGATCAGTTATCAAAAGCAACTGGTTTGTCCCAGATTAATGGCATTGCCCGCTATCTGATTTCACCAGCCTTGGCTGGAATGATTTTGGCGAGTGGACATATCAGCACGATTCTGTTGCTGGATTTTTCGACCATTTTCGTGACAGTAGCCTGCACCTTGCTAGCCCGACGGGCCATTCATTCACAAGTTTATAGCAGTGATAGCCGTTTCTGGGCTGATTTCCTTAAAGGTTTTCAAATCGTCTATGGAAAAAAAGGCATCTGGTTTTTAGTCTTAGCTGGAACAGGCTTTTCCTTCTTTCTGGGAACAGTCCAAATCCTGCTTTCTCCCTTGGTGCTAGCTTTCGCAGATGCCAAAACAGCCGGCTTGGTCATGACCATCTCCAGCAGCGGGATGCTGATAGGAGGCTTGGTTCTGGGGATAGTTGCTATCAAAAAACACTTCCATCGTATGCTCTGCTTCTCACTATTTCTACTAGGACTCTTCATGGTTGGGCTGGGAATGAAGGAAAATTTCATCTGGATTTGCTGCTTTGGCTTTTTCCTCTTTGCAGCCCTGCCTTTCGCCAATACAGCCATTGACTATCTAGTCCGCATCAATATTAACAAAGCCGATCAAGGCAAGGTCTGGGGGACCATCGGGATTATTTCTCAGCTAGGCTATGTGCTAGCTTATGCCGGCATGGGTTGGGTCGCGGATACTCTTTTCAAGCCCTCGCTTACTTACTTTGGCTGGCTGACAAATTCTGTTGGAAAAATCATCGGTGTTGGCGGAGGCAGAGGCTACGGTCTGCTCTTTATCCTATCCGGTATCTCTATCAGCATCGGTGCTTACCTACTCTCCCGAGCACGTTCAGTAAAGGAGCTGGAATATGTTTCAACGCTTGATAAGAAATGATTTAAAAGAAAACAAAATCAGTATGCTGGTCATCGGGCTTTTTTTGCTCCTGACGCTGACTATGAGTTTTGCAGCCACGCGCCTGACCGTCAGTCTCACTAGCTCAATTGAGCGCTTTGTAGAAACAGCTAAAAGCCCTCATCTACTGCAAATGCATAGCGGTAGCATTGACCGAGAACGTCTGAAAAACTTTGTCCAGCAGCATCCGGAAATTGCCTCCTGGCAGCTGACAGACTTTGTCAACGTGGAAGGATCAGCCATCCACATCAATGGGCAGGACTCGCTTCAGGACAGTTCCCAGGACAATGGCTTTTCCAGGCAGAACCAAAACTTTGACTTTCTGCTGGATCAGAATAACCAGCCGGCCCAGCCTCGACCAGGTCAAGTTTTCATCCCCCTCTACTACTACAACAGAGGAAAAATCAAAATCGGTGACCAAATAAGGGTCGGCAAACTGCAGCTAACTGTCCAGGGCTTTATCCGAGATGCCCAGATGAATGCTGGTCTAGTCTCCTCCAAACGCTTCCTCATCTCACAGACTGATTTGCAGACTCTGAAAAAAGAAGCGTTTGCATCTAATGAGAACCTGATTGCCTTTCGAGTGCATAAGCTTAGCCAGATTTCTACTATCGAGCAAGCCTATAAAAATGCCGAGCTTGAGTCCAATGGACCGCCTATGATTACCTATCCGACTATCAAGATGATTAACGGCTTCAATGATGCTCTAGTCATCCTAGTCATGGGGCTGCTGGTTGTGGCTATCATTGGCATCACCTTTCTCTGCATGCGCTTTGCCCTCTTGACCAAGATTCAAGAAGACCTGCAGCAGATTGCCGTTATGAAGGTGATGGGACTGACCCAAAGCTTTATCAGCAGGGTCTACCTGACCAAGTATTATTTCTGCCTGGTTCTGGCAACCATCGCAGGCTGGGGACTGTCCTTTCTTCTGAGTGGTCCTTTTAAAAAGCAGATGGCACTGTCTATGGGGCAAAGTCCGACGCCCTTCTATAGCTATCTTTTGGAAATGCTAGTAGCTCTGCTGCTCTGTCTCTTGGTCTTCTGGCTAACTGCCCGGCCTCTAAGCTCTTTTAAGAAAATGACGCCCGGCCAAGCTTTAAGATTAGCTTCTTCCAACAGTCTGACCGAGACGTGTTCTACTCCGAAGATGGGCTTACCGTCTATCCCCTTCTTAGACAGACCCTATTTCGCTCTGAAAACGATTCTGAATCATAAAAAACTCTATTTGACTATCTTGCTCATTGTCAGTTTGATTAGCTTGCTTATTGTGCTGCCAGCCAGTCTCTACAGCACTGTGATGGACAAGAATTTCATCCAGTATCTAGGAGCTGGTCAGTCAGATGTGTTGGTTGATATTTCTCAGACTGATGATATCGATACCAAGGCTGCCCAGCTTCTGAAAGAACTGCAGGCAGACAAGGATATCGCAGAAATCAATCAGTACCAGAGCCAGAATTTCTCCTATCAAGACCAACAAGGTCAGACTCAGCAGTTGCGGGTAACTCTAGGAAACCATGCAGGATTTCCAGTCAGATACAGCCAAGGTCGCTATCCTAAAAACGAGCATGAAATTGCCCTCTCCAAGCTGAAGGCAGAAGAGCTCAAGCTAAAAGTAGGAGACAACCTGACCTTGACGGTAGACGGTCAAGCCAGAAAACTAAAAGTAGTTGGTATTTACTCAGACCTGACCTACGGCGGCAAGACCACCAAGGCTGTATTTGTGACAAAGCAAGCTCAAACGCTCAATAGTCTGACGACCATCCGCCTTAAAGATGCTAGCAACAAAGTTAAAAAAATCAACGATTGGAAAAAACGCTATTCCAACTATAAATTAACCGACATAGAAGACTTTTTCCATCAGACTTTTTATGACACTCTAGCCATGCTCCGCCTGATTCAGACCAGTGTTTTCTGGACAGGGCTTGGCATTGTCTTCATCCTTATGACTCTCTTTGTCTATATGATTTTCACCAAGGACCAAACTGACTTGGCACTTTATCGGATGCTGGGATTTGGCAGTGAACGACTCAGGAGCCTCTACCTGCTCGCCGTCTGCTTCATCTTGATGCTGGCTCTGGCAATAGCCGACCTGCTGCTCCTTAGCCTAGGGCAAGAAGTCTGCAGTCTGCTGCTCAGCAGCTTCGGTATCAGCAAACTCCAGCTCATCATCAATAAGCCCCTTACTTTTCTATGGACACCGCTGGCTCTGCTTCTTAGTGGACTCACAGCAGCACACATCAGTCTCCGAGCTCTGAACAAGCTGGAAATTGGACGTTATCTAAAGGAACATTGACCTTAAGCAGATAGTTTCCGAGCGCTTAGCATTTATTTTACATCCGAGGAGAAGCCTATGTTATTAGAAGCACATAACCTCAGCAAAAGCTATCAGGAAAATCAGGAGCCCATTCTCCGTGATTTGTCGCTAGAGATTGAAAGCGGCCAATTCATCGCCATCATGGGACCGTCTGGCTGCGGGAAATCCACTCTTCTCAATCTTCTATCCACTATTGACAGACCTGACCAAGGCCAGATTCTTTACCAAGGACAGGACTTGCTAGCTATGAAAGATAAGGACTTAGACCGCCTTCGCAGAGAGGCTTTCGGCTTTGTCTTCCAGCAGGCAACCTTCCTGAAAAATCTCAATATCCTAGACAATATCTGCCTACCGAGTATCATTGGTAAGGAAGGCAGCGAGCGAAAGGCAGCCTATGAACGAGCCAAGGAGTTAATGGCTCTGACTGGGATTAAGGACATTGCTCAGCGCTCTATACATCAGGTATCGGGCGGCCAGCTCCAGCGAGCCGGCATTTGCCGGGCTCTCATGAACCAGCCTCGAATCATTTTTGCTGACGAGCCGACAGGAGCCCTCAACTCTCAGGCTGGCCGTCAAGCTATGGAGCTCATACAGCACTTCCACCAGCAGGGCGCAAGCATTCTCCTAGTGACGCACGATGCCAGCGTAGCTACCTATGCTGACAAAGTCCTACTCATTTTAGATGGCAAGATAAAAAAAGAAGTTCTATTTGACCCAGTTACTAATCAAGATGAGCGCCGCCAGCTGCTCTTGGTGGAGCTCAATCAGATTGGCATATAAGAAAAGAGGCCCTTTGGCAGAATGCCGGGGTCTCCTTTTTATGATATAATAGGATGAATACTGACAAACAAGGATGAAACTATGACACAGCAAGAATTTTACCAGCTCTTAGCCCAGCAGGGAATCGAGCTGAACGACCGCCAGAAAGACCAGTTTGAGCGTTATTTTGAACTCTTGGTCGAATGGAATGAAAAAATCAATCTCACAGCTATCACAGAGAAAAATGAAGTCTATCTCAAGCATTTCTATGATTCAATTGCCCCCGTTTTGCAAGGCCTGATCGATAATCAAGAGCTTAAGCTGCTGGATATCGGAGCCGGTGCTGGCTTTCCCAGTCTCCCTATGAAAATCATCTGTCCTCAGCTGGATGTGACTATCATTGACTCGCTCAATAAACGAATCAACTTCCTCAAACTGCTGGCTGAAGAGCTCGGGCTGGACAAGGTTCACTTCTACCACGGTCGCGCAGAAGACTTTGCTCAGGACAAGGCTTTTCGGGCTCAATTTGACCTGGTCACTGCTCGTGCAGTTGCTCGGATGCAGGTCCTATCTGAACTGACCATTCCCTATCTGAAAGTTGGCGGGAAGCTCCTAGCGCTCAAGGCTTCCAATGCTCCAGAAGAACTGGAAGAAGCCAAAAATGCCCTTAACTTACTCTTTAGCAAGGTCCAAGACAACCTCAGCTATGCCCTACCAAACGGGGACCCCCGCTTTATCACAGTGGTGGAAAAAAAGAAAGAAACACCCAACAAATACCCCCGAAAAGCCGGTATGCCAAATAAAAGGCCATTATAAGAAGAAAAGCAAGCAATTCAGTGATTGCCTGCTTTTTAAATACCTCGTTGTGATAAGTCGAAAAGAAATCTGAGGCATAAAGAACTCAATGGCGCGACCGCTTTCTTATTTGATAGTAGATTAAAAGCACTAAAAATGACAAGGTCTGAGCCACGGTGATTCGAAGACTCAGTAGCTGATCCGTTCCGTTTTTTGATAGGACATGAAGCAGATTAACCACCGTGTTATTAACAAAATGAACAGCCATGCCCATATAGAGACTACCCGTCATCTTAGCCATAAGAGCAAACTGAAGACCAATCAGAAAACTAGTAAGAACTAAGATCAAACTATTAATCCAGAAGCCTGTCAAGCTCATTTCCCCATCAAGCAAACTTCTGAAGGGTGCCATGATATGCCAGAAACCAAAAAGGAGACTGGAAAAAAGAGCTGCTTTTATAAAGCTGTATTTTCTTTCAAAAACTTTTTGAAAGAGTCCACGGAAGATTCCTTCTTCCATGAGGACATTGATGAGATTGCCTGCCAGACAGATCAATAGAAAAAGAAGGCCCCTTTGCTGGCCGATATTGCCATTGACTGAATAAGCAGATACATAAAAATCAAGCCCCAGAAAATTTCCTTGACTCAGCAACACAGCGATTTCTATCAGATAAGCTAAAGCAAAAAATAAACTCCCCCAGATTAGACCTAGACTAACACGACGGAACAAGTTTTTTGTCCCCAAGCCAATTTGTTTGAAATTCAGGCTGTAAAAACGCAAAGCAGGGACCAGTAGTACCAGCCCTAGGAGTTTGTGGACAAAAGATTCTCCCCAGAATGTCTGATCCGTCCTCAAAATAATGTATTCTGCAACCCTCAAAATACAGCAAATCAAATAAATAATCAAAACAACTTGAATCTGTCGGACATATTGGTCTTTAATTCTCTTTATTTTCATACTTTCTTATTCCCCTTTCCTACCCCCACGGATTATAAAAGCGGCCATGGTTGACTGCGAAGAGAGCAAAGCAAAGCAATAGAAAGGCGACTGCCAGTGTCAGCACTAGCATATCTCGTTTGCTTAGAGCCTGATAGGTATACCAGGTCCGTTTTTTATTTTTTCCGAAACGGCGCAGCTCCATGGCTGTGGCAATGGTATTTATGCGCTCTAGCGAGCTGAAAATCAGCGGAATGATAATCTGCAGATTTCCCTTCACGCGCTGAGACAGTTTAGCTTTCTTGGATAATTCCTGCCCGCGCGCTTCCTGAGACATCCTGATGAGGAAAAATTCTTCCTGCAAATCTGGAATATAGCGGAGCGTCAGACTGACCGCGTAAGCAATTTTATAGGAAATACCAAGCTGATGCAGGCTGGAAGCAAACTGACTGGGATGGGTTGTCATAAGGAAAATCACTGCCAGAGGAATGGTCGAAACATACTTGAGCAGGAGATTAAAGAGGTAGAACAACTCCTGAGCTGTTAGACTATAAGCTCCCCATCCGGTCCATAGGACATCTTTGGCTCCATAGATATCGACACCATACTCAGGCGCAAAAAGATAGACCATCACTAAGTTAAGAGCAGCAAAGGATGCCGCAAAGACCAAAACGAATGAAATGTCTCGGATGCGGATGTGGGACAGCCGAAAGAGGCAGAGGGACAGCAAGGCTAGCCCCAGCAAAAAGCGGGTATCATAGCTAATCATAGCTGCCACTGATACCAGAACGAAGAAGAGCATCTTGCTGGCACCGGACAGACCATGAAGAAACGTCTCGCCTGCATGGTAGCCGATTAATTTTCGCTGATTAAGCATGCTTGTCCTCCTTTTTTCGCATATAAAACTCGGTCAAAGCCAGAGGGTCGGTACCAAGCTTCTCAGCCAGAGCAAAGATTGACGTTTCCTTTAGATGGGCCGCCGCAATCAACTCTTGATCTGTAAGCACCTGCGCAGGCGCCTTATCGTCTAAAATCTGACCATCCACCACAACCACTGCCCGATCTGAGTAATCCAGCATCAGCTGCATATCGTGCGTAATCATGATAATAGTATGTCCCTGCTGGTTAAGCTCGTCTAGAAAGTCCATCATCTCGGTATAATGGCGCTGGTCCTGGCCAGCTGTCGGTTCATCCAAGAGGATAATCTCCGGATTCAGCACCAAGATAGACGCAATAGTCACCCGCTTCTTCTGGCCGAAAGACAGGGCCGAAATCGGCCAACTACGGAATTCATAGAGGCCACAGGTCTTGAGAGCCGCATGGACTCGCTCTTCGATTTCCGATTCTTCCAGTCCACGCAAGCGCAAGCCTAAAGCCACTTCATCAAAAATCATGGCTGCCGAAATCATCTGATTGGGATTCTGCAGGACATAGCCAATCCGCTCTGCTCGCTCCTTGATGGAGTCTCCTTTGATGTCCTGATCTTTCCATCTATAGCTCCCATCAGTCTCGATAAACTGACAGAGGGCCTTGGCCAGGGTTGACTTACCAGCTCCATTTTTACCAACGATAGCTATCCGCTCACCCTTGAAAATCTTCAGGCTCATATCCTGCAGAATAGGCTTGCCGCCGCTCTGGTAAGCAAAGGACACATGCTCCAGTTCCAGTAAGGGCTCCTGAGACTCTTTGTCAGAGTCAGACCAGTCCCTGCCCTCAAAGGTCACATCTGCTAGCTGCAGCTGATCCAAGCGGGACAATCCCTCAGTCTTTTCCACATCAACACCCAGCTGTCGCAGGGTCGTAATGTAGAGTGGTTCGCGGATACCATTTTCAGCTAGCAGCTGGGTTCTGAGCAGGTCATCCGGCTGTCCATTAAAGAGAATGCGTCCGTCATTGACAAGAACTAGCCGGTCTACAGGTCGGTAGAGAACATCTTCCAAGCGGTGCTCGATAATCAGAGTCGTCGTTGCCGTCTCCCGATGAAGCTGGTCAATCAAATCAATGGTATCCTGCCCTGACTTGGGATCCAGATTGGCCAAGGGCTCGTCAAAGAGCAGAATAGGACTCTCGTCAATCAAAACCCCAGCCAGACTGACGCGCTGCTTTTGACCGCCTGATAGATCCTGGGGCCGATGCTGCAAAAGCTCAGCTAAATCCAGCTTCTCTGACCAGGTTCGGACTTTTTCGCGCATAAGCGACAGCTCCATCACATCATTTTCCAGCGCAAAGGCCAGATCTTCTGCTACGCTAAGCCCGATAAACTGGCCATCCGTGTCCTGCAAGACCGTGCTGACAAGATTGGACTTATCATAAATGCTGGATTCAAAGGCTGGCTGCCCCTTAATCAAGAGCTGACCGCTGGCCTCTCCTTTATAAATATTGGGGATAATCCCATTGAGACACTGGCCCAGCGTTGACTTACCAGAGCCAGACGGACCAACAATCAGAACCTTCTCTCCTTCGTAAATAGTCAGATTGATCTGCTTCAGGGTCGGCTCAGACTGGGCCTGATATTGAAAGCTAAAGTCTTCAAATTGGATAATTGGTTTTTTCATCTTATTTCTCTATAGTGCCAGAGCGATCTGAATCGCTAGATTGGCAATCTTATCTTTTTCGTCTAAGTCTGCATGATTGGCTAGGTTGCGCATATCCCAAGCTTCCTCAGACAAGTGGTCAGCTGCATAGAAAAACTGGCAGACGGTTATGTCTCGAAAGGCTGCTAAAGCCGCTACAGCTGAGCATTCCATATCCACACAGATAGCTCCCTCAACCTTTCTCTGGCGAAGCTTAGCAGGCGTCTCACGGTAAATGCCGTCTGTCGTCCAGACCTTGCCCTTGCTATGGGAAATACCGCGCTCATCCAGAAAAGCCGTCAAAAAGTCTTTCAAGCCAAGATTGACTTCCTGCTCACGGCTAGCTGGCTGGTAGTGATAACTAGTCCCCTCATCTCGCAGGGCCTCTGTCGGGATAATGACAGACGTTTCCTTAATCTCCTCATCCAAGATACCGCAAGTACCGAAAAGCACCAGCTTCTTCATACCAAAAGCAATCAGGTCTTCCAGAATAGCCACACAGGCCGAAGCTCCAACAGGTGCATTGAAGAGAGCTAATTCCCGTCCATCTGCAAAAATACGATAGATAGGAATTTCAATATTAGCCATGCTAGTTGTCGTAATCAGCTCATGCTCAAAATCCGCCAACATTCGAGCAAAAGTCTCTCTGGCAAAGCAGGAAACAGCCGTCTCCGGAAAACCCTCTATGGATTCATTCAAGTCTTCTGGGTTGATGATGGCCTTGCGACTTTGGTCAAATTCTTCAAGTATCATAGGCTTGCTCTCTTATCCCTTTCTTCCTGATGAAACAGTCAGCAGTTCTCCACTGACTTCATCTTACCATTGTATCATAAAAAGACGGTCTGCTGAACGCTGGCTGCATATTTTCTAAATAGCAAAAGCCATAGGCAGGCTCTATAGCTACAAGTGGAGTGAGTACTTTATCCAATGATTTTCCAACAAAAAAGACTGGGAATAACTCCCAATCTCATCTTACATAAGGGCTGTAGCAGCAGTAATCAAGCCAAATACGATGCCCGGCATATTAGCTGCTGCCAAAGGAATGTCCCGCTTCTCTTTAAATAAACCATAAATGACCCAGAGTGTACAGTTTAGAGCAGCTACTGAAGGCTGGATAAAGTCACCCTTGTTACCAGCTAGATTATTCATAATCTGTGGAATATAGGAAACATACATCATAACAGACATAAAAGTGGCCACCCAGCCCAAGATTAGCATGTGTTTTTCTTTCATTTCGTTCTCCTTTTTATAAAACTGACCTCTATTCTATAGCTTCTTTTTGAAATTTTCAAGATATTTTCAATAATGTTATCAAAACGAAAAGAGTCACAAAATTGTGAGAACTGCTGACAGACCTAAAAAAGCTGCCTTTTGGCAGCTCTGTTAAGATTCAAAAAGTAAATTTTCCTAGCGCTAAAACTTCGGTTCTCCATCGGGAAGTTGATCCAAAATGGCTTCCAGTTCCAGCCGATTGAGTGGCTGAATCCGGATCTGACTGGAATCCAGATAGGTGCAGTGAGTCTCTGGAATCTTCTCCAAAAAAGCTTTTAAATCCTTTGTTGTCAGATATTTATAGCCCTGCGGACTGCTGGCATCCTCTATCAGGATATGAAGATGCCATTCCATATCTTGACTAGCACCGCTCTCAATCATCTCTTTAATCAGGTATCCCTTGGGCATGGGCTGAGTCGGAAGGACTGTGTCCACTTCTTCTGCCAGAACATAAGAACCCAGGTATTTCCCCCCCTGATCCTTATAATACTTAGGAGTAGAAAATTGACTCTGGACCTGCTGCATCTCGGCCATCTGCCTGCCAAACTCCTCCACAGGATCTTCAGCTTTGAATAGTTCCAGAAGTTTTTCCTGCGACATGTACAAATCATGAGCATAGCCTTCAAAAACATGCATAGGCGCAGCTGCAACTCTAGCATCATTCAGACCATAGAGAATATCCGCTTCAAAATCAATATTAAAAATCCCGTCAGCCGTGTAAGTATTGCCGTATTCATCGACAATATCCTGCTTCATCTTCTGAGCCAAACGACTCATGAAGAGAATAGCCCCTTTCCAGTCGCCCACCGTTGATGGTGTCAAGACGCGGACCTGGTAGGTTTCCCGGTCTGGCAGATAATAAACTTCAAACCCACGGCCTGCCCCTTCCCAGTAGACAGCCAGAAAAGTTCCGACCTGATCCAAGGATTGATAAGCCTTATCGCCCTCGAGGCCTATGACCTCAAGCCCTTCTACTAAGGAAACCAAAGACAAGGGTGTTTCCACGGCCTTATAGCTAAACAATCCCTTCCGGTTCTGAATGTAAAAAGAAATACTCATACCATGCTCCTTTCTAACTACAAAAGCCTTTCAGAAAGCGAGAAAATGCAAAATCAAAACTCAATACTGGTACAAACTAGCTTTTCTCCAAGGCTTTTAAGACATGCTCCATTCTTAAAACGGACTCTGGTATTAGTATAACATTTTTGGAAGAAAAAGACGAAAAAACCTGTATCCATGAAGAGACTTTCCGATTGAAAGCTTCATCAATACAGATTCTAAGAATATATTTGAACTTGATAAAAAGGCAACGAATAAACTTCTAAGAAGGCCAAGCTCATCTGAGTACTTCTTACTTTTTATCCTGCTGTGTCAGCTCCTGATTGTAGGACAAGGCTAGACCAATCCAGTAAGATAGTTCTTTTCGTCCTTCGCCATCTAAATCAATATAGCCATGATAAAGCCTGTCTTTCATCACTGTGACACTGGCACCATTTTTAGGCAGGACCTGCTTTTCCATTTCCTTACCGATGCGTACCATGACAAGCTCTTGACCTCTCGAACTCACAGTAACAGACATCTTACCTCGGACCATAAAAGCCAAGCCACCAAACATCTTCTTCTCTTCTACCTCTTCTTCAAAAACATGAAGAGGAAGTTCAGTAGCTAAAATGGCACGGACTTGCTGGGCTAAGGATTCACTATAAGCCATCCTTCGGCCTCATTTCATCACATCCCAGCCGATACCAAAACGGTCAATCAAGCGGCCATAAAACTCTGCGAAAGCTTGTTCCTCTAAAGGATAGAGAATTTGACCACCTTCAGCAAGCTTTGCAAAAAGTTCATCAGCTTCTTCTCTACTGTCTGGGCTCAGAACTAACCATTGATTGGGCTGATGATTGTTAGGAATAGATAGGTCGTTAAAAATGCCTACATCTTCACCATGCAGGGTTAAGTTTTCCGTATCTAAGGCAATCCAGGCAAGCTTATCCCGTTTTTCTGCAGGAAGGTCAGCTGGATCCATCATCTCACTGGCTCGGACAAGTCCCTTTATCTCTGTCTGAAAAAGATCTGCATAGAAACGAAAAGCTTCTTCGGCCTGACCATTAAAACTTAAAAACACGTCTAATTTCA
>CAUSZI010000038.1:0-20657 GCA_963536045.1 uncultured Streptococcus sp. | reverse complement strand
GACGGTATCTTTGCTTGTTTCCTTATGCTCAAGTATGACAATATGTGGGTACTGGCTGGTATGCACGGCGCTTGGAATTTTGTGCAAGGAAATATCTATGGTATTCAGGTCAGTGGTCAAGGAGCATCTACCTCAATTTTGAACTATAGCTCACAATCTTCTGTGGATTTGCTATCCGGTGGGGCTTTTGGTGCTGAAGGATCTATTTTTGCCAGTATCGTCCTGATTGGCTGCATTGGCTATCTTTACTGGTCACTCAAAAAAGAAAATCGCCTGCCTCAGGCGCTGATGTTTAAAAAATAACCATTTCGCCCAGTTGAGCTGGGCCTTTTTTATGTCTTTAAATGAAATGTGTGACCTGGGACAGACGATGGTAGAAGCGTGGCCATTCTACCTACACCCAAATCCAGAGAAAATAGGGCAAATATGGTAAAATGATAGCAGCACAATTTAAGGAATAAAAGATGATTAACAGAATAACAGATAATAAATTTGAATTGGTTTCTAAGTACGATCCTTCAGGTGACCAACCTCAAGCTATCGAGCAGCTAGTGGATAATATTGAGGGGGGCGAGAAGGCCCAGATTCTCATGGGGGCGACTGGTACTGGTAAGACCTATACCATGAGTCAGGTTATTGCTCAGGTCAACAAGCCGACACTGGTTATTGCCCATAATAAAACGCTGGCCGGCCAGCTTTATGGTGAGTTCAAGGAATTCTTTCCTAATAACGCGGTGGAATACTTCGTTTCCTACTATGATTACTACCAGCCGGAAGCCTATGTGCCTTCCAGCGATACTTATATCGAAAAGGATAGCTCGGTCAATGACGAGATTGATAAGCTCCGTCACTCAGCGACATCTGCCCTCTTGGAGCGGAATGATGTGATTGTCGTGGCTTCGGTCTCTTGTATCTATGGTCTGGGATCGCCTAAGGAATACTCCGATAGTGTGGTTAGCCTGCGTCCTGGCCTAGAGATTTCCCGTGATAAGTTGCTCAATGATCTAGTAGATATCCAGTTTGAGCGCAATGACATTGACTTTCAGCGGGGGAAATTCCGGGTTCGTGGTGATGTGGTTGAGATTTTCCCAGCATCTCGTGATGAACATGCCTTTCGGGTGGAGTTTTTCGGAGATGAGATTGACCGGATTCGTGAGGTTGAAGCCTTGACAGGTCGAGTCTTGGGTGAAGTGGACCATTTGGCCATCTTCCCAGCCACTCACTTCGTGACCAATGAAGACCACATGGAAGTGGCTATTGCTAAGATTCAGGCTGAGCTGGAAGAGCAGCTGGCTATCTTTGAGAAGGAAGGCAAGCTTCTGGAAGCCCAGCGCTTGAAACAGCGTACGGAGTATGATATCGAAATGCTACGTGAAATGGGCTATACCAACGGCGTTGAGAACTATTCTCGCCACATGGATGGTCGAAGCGAAGGAGAGCCACCCTATACCCTTCTGGACTTTTTCCCTGATGATTTCTTAATCATGATCGACGAGAGTCACATGACCATGGGACAGATTCGGGGTATGTACAATGGTGACCGCTCTCGTAAGGAGATGCTAGTTAATTATGGTTTCCGCCTGCCATCTGCCTTGGACAATCGTCCGCTGCGCCGGGAGGAGTTTGAGAGCCATGTTCACCAGATTGTCTATGTATCGGCTACGCCGGGCGACTATGAAAATGAACAGACGGATACTGTTATTGAGCAGATTATCCGGCCGACAGGGCTTCTGGATCCAGAAGTGGAAGTCCGCCCAACTATGGGGCAGATTGATGATCTTTTAGGCGAAATCACTGCGCGTGCGGAGAAGAATGAGCGGACCTTTATCACAACCTTGACCAAGAAGATGGCGGAAGATTTGACGGACTACTTCAAGGAAATGGGTGTCAAGGTCAAGTACATGCACTCGGACATCAAGACCTTGGAGCGGACTGAGATTATCCGTGATTTGCGCTTGGGTGTCTTTGACGTTCTGGTTGGTATTAACCTGCTGCGCGAGGGAATTGATGTACCAGAGGTTAGTCTGGTGGCAATTCTTGATGCGGACAAGGAAGGCTTCCTCCGCAACGAGCGTGGCCTGATTCAGACCATCGGTCGGGCAGCCCGCAATAGCGAGGGGCATGTGATTATGTATGCCGATACCATGACCCAGTCCATGCAGCGAGCTATCGATGAAACTGCCCGCCGTCGGGCAATCCAGATGGCTTACAATGAAGAGCATGGCATTGTACCGCAGACCATCAAGAAAGAAATCCGCGACCTAATCAGTGTGACCAAGGCTGCCCTGCCAGACAAGGAAGAAACAGTCGAAATTGAAAGCCTCAACAAGCAAGAGCGCAAGGACATGATCAAGAAACTGGAAGGTCAGATGCAAGAAGCTGCCGGACTTCTGGACTTCGAACTGGCCGCGCAAATCCGCGATATGATTCTGGAAATAAAGGCGATGGATTAGAAAATATAGTTAGTACCAAAGTTACAAGCTAAGCTCTTAATTGCTTCTCTAGTCAATGAGTCGCTATGTAAAAATAAGATAGAGAAGTTTAAGTGGAGGAATTCAAGTGAAAAAGGATCTAATTAAACTAATACTTATTTTCTTTATTTCAATTTTTGTCATAGGCATGATACCGATAGTTCAATTGCTTTGGGCATTTTTGCCGACAAAACTTGTTACGAAAGAGGAAAAGCAGCATATTGAATATGTAGTTCATACGGCTTTTGAAGATAATTTAGGATTGAAGGTTAAGAAAATAGAGATTCCAACGTGGGTCAGTCATTTTTCTTATCAATATGATGTAAAAGTTCAATTGACAGAAGGTGCAGACAAAATTTTAACAAATAGGCTTGAAGATGGGATTTATTCCTATTTCGCTTATAGTGATGATGAACCGTCTTCAGTCCTAAAAGATCTTACCAATTACTCTATCGTGGATAAATATTCCCATCCCATGCTGAATGCCTTATATTTTGATAAAGAGTCTATTTTAAAATCAACGAACTTTAAGAATCTAGATATAGATTTATATTATAATGTAACAGACACTAAAAAGAGTTTTTATCAAGATTTGGTTCAAATAAAAAAAGAACTGAAGTATGATCCCAAGACAGAGAAGTATAAAGCGTCAGCAGATGAAATAAAGAAGTTAAGAAGGGATTTCATTCGATTATCCGAAAAGTATGGAGCTAAATTGGATTTGTATCTCTATCTAGAAGTTGATATTCCTGAGGAAGCGAGTCTAACTGACTATTTTGATTTTGAGACCTTACCCAAAAATGTTCATGTAGTTGTTAGGGGAGAAAATGGCGTATTAGATAGTAATGGTTTTCAGGCGGAATGATTTAGATGGCGATACTACATTTTGAATTGAATTAAGAACAATATAAAAATGATTTATTACTTAAAAATTGATAATTCGTATAAAGTTTGAATATCTATTTAGAAATAAACAAGGAGCACACATGCGTTATGCACTTTTACTCCGCGGCATCAATGTCGGTGGAAAAAACAAGGTCGTTATGGCTGATTTGAAGAAAGATTTGGCTGGGTTGGGTTTTGAAAATCCAGTTTCCTACATCAATAGTGGCAATCTTTTCTTTGATAGCGAAGAGCAGGAGGAGAGGATTTGGGAGATTTTGACGGCTTATTTCAGTCGGTCTTATGATTTTCCTCTGCCTTTTGTCCTTGTCAGCTCTGCCATGCTTCAAAAAGAAACAGCCAATCTTCCTGCTTGGTGGCAGGATGAAACAGCTTTTCGGCGAGATGTTCTCTTTTATCTGCCGGAGACAGATAGGGAGAGTGTTCAAGAGCTGGCTGGCAGTTGGGCGAATGACAAGGAGCAACTGCATTTTGGACAGACGGCTTTCTTTTATAGCAATGCTGATCAAGCGGACTATCTCAAGTCCAACTATCATAAGAAACTGCTTAAGTCTAGTTTCTACAAGCAACTGACTATTCGAAATGGCAAGACCTTCCAGAAGATTGTGGAGTTGGTTGGAAATGAGTGAGCTAAATATGGAAGATAAAAGGTGAAAAAATAGTGAAGCGATGGAAGTTTTCGAGTAAAGTCATTTGGCTAGTGTTCTATAGCCTGTTATTTATCTTTGTGTTACTACATTTTATATTGAGTCTGTTTGGCTTGGCCTTTACGTCCCTCCTGTGGAACAAATGGCTTTTTCTTCTGGCGGCTGTTATATTTTGCAATTTATGGTTTCTCTTCTTTAAAAATAGAGAGTTCCGCTGGTTCCATCTTGTCTGGGCGATTCTGAGTGTATTTCCTGCTCTTTTTGCATGGTTCTTTGTTTTCTTTCATTTTTCCATCATCGGATCAGAAAATTCTGTTCCGATTAATATGGACTATAAGATAGAGGGGAGTGAAGTTGTTTTACGCAAAGGTTATTTGTTAGGGGAATATGATGAATACCATGATTTAGTAAATCCCTATATCATGAAAACCAAGGTCAATCGCGTTCAGTATATTGATTAATAATTTGCAAAGGTCAAACTTGCTACGAACTATTACAATGTCACTGTAAAATTCTCCATTTTGTGTCGAAAGGAAAAAATCCATGTCACGTTCCCAAAAAACAATCCTAACTAACATCTGCCTTGTTGAAGATAAGGCGCGTGGTAAAGTCCTAATGCAGTATCGCTCTCCTGAGCGCTATCGCTGGTCTGGATATGCCTTTCCTGGTGGACATATTGAGAAGGGAGAGTCTCTCCATGATGCGGTTGTCCGTGAGATTTTAGAGGAAACGGGTTTGACTATTACTCATCCGAAATTGGTTGGGGTAAAGAATTGGCATACGGATGAAGGGGTTCGCTACATCGTCTTTTGCTACAAAGCGACTGAATTTTCTGGTCAGATTCATTCGACAGAAGAGGGCGAGATTTCTTGGGTAGACAAGGAAACCCTACCTCAGCTGGACTTGGCCTACGATATGTTAGAACTTTTGCGTATGATGGAAGATGAGGAACTGTCAGAATATTACTATCATGAGCGTATCGAAGGTGGTTGGCGCAAGAGTATGTACTAAAAAGACTGACTAGGTTAGATCCTAATCAGTCTTTTTCTTGGTTATTCCAGCAAAAATCCTAGGTCTCTCAAGGCGGCTTCTACATAGTCCAAATCCTGCTGGGAGTCGGCTTGTACTAGGTGATAGTGGACTCCATCTGTCAGCTCAGATAAGGGGCGAAAGGCACAGGATGCGACTTGCTGGAGAAAATGCTGGACATCGCGGCGGCAGGTCAGCTTCAGGTAAGTCTGGATTTCGCCATAAACTGGATGCTCAATCAAAATAGTCTGTACGCGACCGCCATTATCCACGATAGCCAGCAGCTCAGCTTCCATATCCTCAGCCCCATGCTGAACCTTGAAGAGCTGATGAACAGAAGTGCTTTCTTGGCGGTCTTTATAAAGATAGCCACGGTTGGTTGAGAGGATGGGGGCACCATCAGCCCGCAAGAGGGCGATATCTTGCACGATAATCTGCCTAGTCACATGGAAATGTTCAGCCAGTGACTGGCCATTGAGGGCAGCAGATGATGTTTTCAAAAGGTCTAATAGTTCTTCTCGTCTTTGCTTGGTCATAGCTTCATTGTAAACCAAAAGTCAGGAATCTTCAAGCTCTAGCGAATCTTTTTCAGCGCTTGATAGATGAACTTAGCAATGACAAAGTCGACCATGCTATGAATGACCGTACCAAGTCCAACCAGACCAAATAAGATATAGAAAGCATTAGCTGGAAAGGCAGAAGTCGTGTAAAAGAGGATGCAGACGACCACTTCGCCAAAGGCATGAATCAAGGCTAGTAGGAAATTAAATATCCAAGTCTTCTTCTGGCTGTCCAGTGTGTCTGGGTTCTTTTGCAGATAAAGAGCGCCGATGCTAGCGAAGAGCAAGTGGGAAAGAGCTCTAAGCGTGATAATAAAAGGAAGTCCAGACATTCCAAATCCAATAGCAGAACCAATCACGACAATCACCGTCATGAGAGGGGAGATAAACATAGCCAGAAAGATAGCGACGTGGCTGGCTAAGGTGAAGGAAGCGGGCGGAATGACAATTTTAATTGGCATAACCAGCGGGATAACAATAGCTAGTGCAGTTAAAAAAGCGGTTAGTGTCATAAACTGATTTTTAGATTTTGGTTTCATAGCGACTCCTTTTTATCTGTATATACACTAGTATAGTACACTGTTTTTGAAGAAAGGTCAAGACCTGTAGGAAATCCTAAAAGAGATTTGTCAAAAACCTTAAAATAGCTTATACTAGAAAGGTGTGGAAATAGGAGTAAACTAGATTTTTAGGATTTAGTTGACCTTCACATCAATTAGTGTTCTGCTGGACTTGAAAAATGAAAGAAGAACTTAATCATATATAGAAGGCTGGTATGTAAATTTAGCAGCCTTGACTAGAAATGGAGAAAAAATGAACAACTTACCAAACTGCCCCAAATGTAATTCAGAGTATGTCTACGAAGATGGAACGCTCTTGGTCTGCCCAGAGTGCGCCTATGAGTGGAATCCAGCTGAGGTTCAAGAAGCAGAAGAAGGACCAGTAGCGATCGATGCTAATGGCAATAAGCTGACTGATGGCGACACAGTTACCTTGATTAAGGATCTGAAAGTCAAAGGAGCACCCAAGGATCTCAAACAGGGAACGCGCGTGAAAAATATCCGCATCGTGGAAGGCGACCATAATATTGACTGTAAGATTGACGGCTTCGGTGCGATGAAGCTCAAGTCAGAGTTTGTTAAGAAAATTTGAGGTCTCTATGAATCGTCGTTTTATCTTAATTTATCGAATTATTCTTTTTATCCTGGCCTTTTTGGGTGTTTATCTGGAAATCACTAAGTATGGCATGGGCATGCTCATGTACTATACGGTTTTGTCCAATCTCTTGGTCCTGCTCTTTACGGGCTATCTGGTCTATCTGATGATGAGACCTGGCGATGCTTGGAAGGCGCCGAAAATCTTGCGAATCAAGGGTGGGGTGACCATGTCCATCATGATTACTTGTGTCGTTTATCACCTCTTGCTAGCCCCAATTGCGACAGATTTTTACCGCCTAGAGAATTTTTTATGTCATTATATAGTACCCTTGGCGTTTCTTCTGGATACAGTAATCTTTGACAAATCGCGCCAGTACCGTTGGTTTGATCCGATTTCTTGGACGAGTGTGCCTTTGGTCTACATGGCCTTTGCTCTCTTTAATGGCTTTTTCTTGAAAATTGATATTCCAAGATCCAAGGACAATCCATTTCCTTACTTTTTCCTCAATGTCTTTAAGAAAGGCTGGCCTTATGTCATCCAGATGTCTCTGATTATCTTTGCGGCCTACCTGATCTTTGGTTTTGTCTTTTACGGGATAAAATCCATCTCTTCCTCAAAGAAGAAGACTTCTTAGAGACATGTACTTGTAGATGAAAAAACAGATTTGCTCTGTTTTTTTATTTTGCTTTGATTTTTTCTTGCTAATATCAGATTTGTGTGATATAGTTAACTAGTTAATTATTAACCAGTTAAACAAAAAGGAGGAAGAAATGAAACACAATCAAAAACTATTAGGTTTAGCAGGAATCATCTTAGCTTGTAACCTTTGCTTGGTGGCTTGTCAGTCTCAGCCTTCTCAACAGGAAAAAAGTAAGGATAAGGTTAAGACCAAGCAAGAAGTGAAGAAGAAAAGCAAGGCGACCAAAAAAGGACAAGTTCCTGGTGTTGATAAGCCGACGGATGATGGTTTTCTCTTCAAAAGCGAGTCTCAAATTAAAGCTAGAACTAGTGAAGGTTTGATTTTAGAGCATGATGGCCATACACACTTTATTTTTTATTCTGATCTAAAGAATAGTAAATGGGCCTATCTGATACCAAAAGATGGGCAAGTGACTGCGGGCTCAGGTCAGCTGTCAAATCAAATGAGCACTGCTGATGATGGCTATGTTTTTAATCCTAGAGACATTGTGTCGGAAGACCAATACGGCTATGTTGTGCGTCACGGGGATCATTTTCATTATATTTTGAAGCAGTCAGTGGGTAATCTTGCACAAGCACCGAGTTATCGTCCAACGCCGCCTAGCAATACTACTGGACCTGTTTATCACCCAACGCTTAGGCCGTCTGTTCCCCAGCAGCAAGGGACAACTAAACGCCAGTTTGCTGGGATTGATTATCCTACCAGCGATGGATTCTTATTTAGAGGTACAGGGGTAACAGGCAAACTTGCTACAGGCTTGCTAGCAGATCATAATGGTCATACTCATTTCATCCCCTATGAGCAGTTGATTGCTTCACCTTGGGAGTCATTGATTCCCGCAGAACATAAGAAAGCTGCTGAAGATGCCTACTATGGCCGACAAGGGCAAGCACAGCCTTCACCAGAACCGTCGCCAGAACCAGCTCCTACACCTAAGCCTGCGCCAAGTCCATTAGATGAGGAAGAAGAAATTGCTAAGAAAAAGGCCTATTTGGCTCAGCAATTAGGAATCGATGAAAGTCTGATTCAGGTGAGCGATACAGATAAAGGAAAGGTATTTATCTATCCGCATGGCGATCACAGCCATTCAACCTTGGTCAGTGAGATTGATACGACCAAGCCTTTTGACCCTCATGGAAATCCGCACGCTCATGAAACAGTTGGTATGGCAACCTTGAAAGCTCTAGGATTTGATGATGAAATCATTGAAGATATTTTACATGCTACGGCAGATACCTCATTCCCATCAGATGAGACGGATACGGAAAAGATGAAAGCCTGGCTGGCAACTGTGAAGTATCTAAATATCGGCCAGCGCAAAGATCCGCTGGAAAGAAAAGGCTTGGAACTGATGCCAAATATTGAAGTTCTGGGGATTGGCTATACTCCGATAAAGGACATCAGACCAGTGCTGCAATTTAAACATTTGAAACAGCTGTGGATGACAAAGACAGGCGTTACCAACTATGATTTCTTAAAAGAAATTCCGACCTTGGAAGGCTTGGACATTTCCCAGAATGGTATCACCGATTTATCTTTCTTGAAGGATTACCCAAACCTCAAAACAGTCGCCGCAGCGGGAAATGACCTTACCGATATCTCACCCCTAGCTAAGCTGAAAAATCTGGAGTCATTGAACCTTGACTACAACAATATCTCAGATATTTCTGCTTTGGCCAAGCTTTCAAAATTAAAAGCGGTAAGTTTAGAGCACAATCAGTTGCACGATGTTTCTGTTCTGAGCCAAAAAGAAGATTTAACAAGGCTTTTTTTATCCAATAACCCAAACTTAAATCTCAATTCGCTTAAGGCTTCCCATCTGGAAGAATTAACAGCTGACAATTCCAATGTTGAGAACTTGAACTTCTTGAAGACTAATCCAAATCTGACAACTCTAAGCCTAAATGGCAATCGCCTGACTTCGCTGGCAGGAGTTGAAGCTGCTAAGAATTTAGTAACTTTGTCCGCAAGTCAAAACAAGATTTCATCTTTGGACATTCCAGCTGCTCAGTCTTCCTTGAAGAATTTAAACTTGGGTGAGAATGAGCTGAAAAACTTGGAAGGAATTAATCAGTTTAGGTCTTTAGACAATCTGGCTGTCAACAAGAATAAAATCACAACCTTAGCGCTCCAGGAACCAAATAAGACGGTGACTTATATTAATGTCAGCGACAATCACATCCCTAAAGAAGAGCTTGAATTGAATGAAAATAAAATTCCGAAAGCCTTGGCGCAGCATTTCCCAGATGTTCAGGGTGGCATCATTGACAATAATAAGCCTGCTGATGCAAAGGACGAAAAGAAGGAAGAGCCTAAGCAAAGTGAGCCTAATAATGCAGATGTCCAAGGGAAGTCAGCCTCAACTGAAGCAAGCAGTCAAGAAGCTTCAAACGATAATGAGCGTCCGACTGAATCTTCTGAAGTAGAGTTAAACAATCAAGCTGAGAATCTAGAAAACTCTTCTAAGCCATCATCAGAAGAAGTGGCAACTACTGAAAAGCTTGAATTAAAAGACAAGCTAGCTCAAGCAACGGACAAAGGAAATCCAAAGAATCCAAAAGATAAGGAAAAGGCTGAGAAAGAGGCTAGTCACTAATCCTTACCCAGCCAAGCAGAAAAAAATACAATTTTTTCTTGAAATAGTTTTGAATTTGTGATATAGTATAAAAAATTAAATAATCCTTTAATTCTATCCAGAGAGATAGACAAGGAGCAAGTAAAAAGATGGGTGGAGTGTAAGCAAGTGCGTCTTGTTTTAGCTTGCCTGACTAGATTTTTCTGAAGTCTCCTTGTAATAGGGAGACTTTTTCTTGTTTGAGGAGGAAAGAATGAAAACAAAAGAAGTTGTCGATGACATCACCATGAATCGCGCGATTACGCGGATTACCTATGAAATCATCGAGCGCAACAAGGACTTAAATCAAGTGGTCTTGGCTGGGATTAAGACCCGTGGGGTTCACTTGGCTCACCGGATTCAGAAGCGGTTGGCTCAGTTGGAGAATATCGATATTCCAGTCGCTGAAGTAGACACTAAGCCTTTTCGCGATGATATCAAGGTTGAGGAAGATACGACAGTGATTCCAGTAGATATTACCGACCGTCAAGTAATTCTGATCGACGATGTCCTCTACACAGGACGGACCATCCGAGCAGCTATCGACAATCTGGTCAGTCATGGACGTCCGTCTCGGGTTGGCTTAGCTGTCTTGGTAGACCGTGGTCACCGCGAGCTGCCGATACGGGCAGACTATGTCGGAAAGAACATTCCGACTAGCCAAACTGAGGAGATTGTTGTTGAGATGACCGAGACAGACGGTCAAGATCGCGTTTTGATTATGGGGGAGTAATAAACTAAATGAGTCAAGATGTTAAGTATGATGTGCATGATATGCCAAAGCCAGGTCTGCTTTTAGGACTATCCTTTCAGCACTTGTTCGCCATGTTTGGGGCGACAGTCTTGGTACCGATTCTGGTGGGAATTGACCCAGCCGTAGCTCTCTTTTCAAGCGGTCTGGGAACTCTAGCCCATTTGACTGTTACCAAGTACAAGATTCCAGCCTACATGGGCTCTAGTTTTGCATATATCGCAGCCATGCAGATGCTGATGAAGACAGATGGTATCGGGGCGGTTGCACAGGGAGCTATCACAGGTGGTTTGGTCTACTTTATCGTAGCACTGATTGTCAAGTTTGCCGGCAATGCTTGGATTGACAAGGTGCTGCCGCCAGTAGTGGTAGGGCCTATCATCATGGTTATCGGTCTTAGCTTGGCTGGAACAGCTGTTAGCGATGTGATGAACAAGACTGCAGCTAATGGCGAAAAGGTTTATGATTTGACCTACTTCATTATCGGCATGGTTACTCTCTTGGCAGTTATCCTCTTTAATATCTATGGTAAGAAGATTGTGGGAATTATCCCAGTCTTGCTAGGTTTGATAGTCGGCTACATCTTTAGCTTGATTCTAGGTGCTGTGACTGGGCAGGAAATCGTCTCTTTTGCCAAGGTTGGGCAAGCTTCTTGGTTCCACCTTCCGCCCATGAGTCTGCCTTTCTTGGACTACGATGTGAAATTTTACCCAAGTGCGATTTTAACTATGGCGCCTATCGCCTTTGTAACCATGACAGAACACTTCGGACATGTTATGGTGCTGAATAGTTTGACAGGCAAGGACTTCTTCAAGGATCCAGGACTGGACAAGACCTTGACTGGTGATGGTCTGGCTCAAATTATTGCAGGGCTTTTCGGAGCACCGCCAGTGACTAGCTACGGAGAGAATATCGGAGTCATGGCGCTCAATAAAATCTACAGCGTCTATGTCATTGCGGGTGCAGCAGTGCTAGCCATTGTCATGAGCTTTGTGGGCAAGGTCTCAGCCCTGCTCCAATCCATCCCGAGTCCTGTGCTGGGTGGTATTTCCATCGCCCTCTTTGGGGTAATTGCTTCGAGTGGTCTTAAAATTCTGATCGAAGCACAGACCAACTTTGACAATAAAAAGAATCTCTTGATTGCCAGTGTCATCTTGGTATCTGGTATCGGTGGTCTGACCTTGCAGCTGTCTGGTTTGCAAATCTCAGGAGTTGCCTTGTCAACTATTCTGGGAATTGTCCTCTATCTTGTCCTGCCTGAGCCCAAGGATTGAGCTAGGCACTAAATCATTAACTTTCGTTCAAAAATAGCTTGCTCTCAGAGCGACTTTACTTGCAGCACTCTGGAAGCCCTTATTCTTTCATAAAGGAGAATTACATCATGTCATCCAATCAAATTGCTCTTAAGAACCTTGTTTCTATGGAAACTCTGTCAAATGAAGAAGTTATGGCCTTGATTAAACGCGGAATAGAATTTAAAAATGGCGCTAAAGTTCATTATGATGAGCAGCATATCGTGTCTAACCTCTTCTTTGAGCCTTCGACTCGGACCCACAAGGCCTTTGAAGTAGCAGAGTTGAAGTTAGGTTGCGATCTTCTGGACTTTGATGTCAAGACCAGCTCAGTCAACAAAGGAGAAACCTTGTATGACACTATCCTGACAATGTCTGCCCTAGGCGTTGATGTCTGTGTCATTCGCCACCCAGAAGTAGATTATTACAAAGAGCTAGTTGAAAGTCCAACTATTACGACTTCCATTGTTAACGGAGGAGACGGTTCTGGTCAGCATCCTAGCCAAAGCTTGCTGGATTTGATGACTATTTATCAAGAGTTTGGTCGCTTTGAAGGCCTCAAGGTTGCGATTGCTGGTGACTTGGACCATTCGCGTGTGGCCAAGTCAAATATGCAAATTCTCAAGCGCTTGGGTGCAGAGCTCTACTTTGCTGGTCCTGAAGAATGGCGGAGCCAAGAGTTTGCGGACTATGGTAAGTTTGTCACCATTGATGAGGTGATTGATCAAGTGGATGTCATGATGTTCCTGCGCGTGCAGCATGAGCGCCATGACTACGAGTCCATCTTTTCTAAAGAAAATTACCACAGACTGCATGGGCTGACTCAAGAGCGTTATGACCGCATGAAAGATACAGCAATTCTGATGCATCCGGCTCCAGTTAACCGCGATGTAGAAATTGCGGATCATCTGGTCGAAGCACCAAAATCACGAATCGTTGAACAAATGACCAACGGCGTCTTTGTTAGAATGGCTATTATCGAAGCAGTTCTGAAAGGTCGTCAATAATCTCGGACAGTAGGCCGGGAGTGGGTGAAGCTATGTGAAGCAATCCCACTCCCTATTATTATATATCTTATGTAGATGGTCGTGGGCGGTCTGCATCTTGGACAGGAGGGAACAATGGCAAAGAGACTTTTAATATTAGAAAATGGCATGATCTTCGAAGGGGAAGCTTTTGGAGCAGATCTTTTCGTGACAGGCGAAATCGTCTTTAACACAGGCATGACAGGCTATCAGGAATCGATTACAGACCAGTCTTATAACGACCAGATTTTGACCTTTACCTATCCTTTGGTGGGAAATTATGGTGTCAATCGGGATGACTATGAGTCCATTTTACCGACTTGTAAGGGAGTGGTGGTCTATGAGTATGCACGTCGTGCCAGCAATTGGCGCCAGCAATTGTCTTTGGATGAGTTCCTCAAAATCAAGAAGATTCCAGGCATTTCGGGAATTGATACAAGGGCACTAACCAAGATTATCCGCCAGCATGGAACCATGCGGGCAACCATTGCCAATGCAGATGATAGTATTGAGCATTTGCAAGACCAGCTGCAGGCGACAGTTCTGCCGACTGATAACATCAAGCAGGTGTCTACCAAGCAGTCCTATCCAGCTCCTGGAACGGGTCGCAGCGTGGTACTGGTGGACTTTGGTCTGAAACATTCTATCTTGCGGGAGTTGGCCAAACGAAACTGTAGCGTGACAGTAGTACCTTATGATACCAGCGCTGAGGAAATTCTCCAGCTCAATCCTGACGGCGTCATGCTGTCCAATGGACCGGGCAATCCGGAAGATGTGCCGGAGGCTCTAGACATGATTCGTGGTATTCAGGGCAAGATTCCAATTTTCGGAATCTGTATGGGACACCAGCTCTTCTCCATGGCTAACGGTGCTAAGACACATAAGATGAAGTTCGGTCACCGTGGTTTCAACCATGCGGTACGCGAGATTGCGACCGGCCGAGTTGACTTTACCAGTCAAAATCACGGCTATGCCGTCAGCCGTGAGGATTTGCCAGAATGCCTGATTGTGACACATGAAGAAATCAATGATAAATCTGTCGAAGGTGTGCGCCATCGGGATTATCCTGCCTTTTCTGTGCAGTTCCACCCAGATGCTGCGCCGGGACCGCATGATGCAGACTATCTCTTTGGTGAGTTTATGGAAATGATGGATGCCCATCAGGCTTACTAGGAAGCAAGATTGAGAGGTGCACTATGCCAAAACGTAAAGATATTCAGAAAATTATGGTCATCGGTTCTGGTCCTATCGTTATCGGTCAGGCTGCGGAGTTTGACTATGCTGGGACTCAGGCTTGCCTGTCCTTGAAAGAAGAGGGCTACAGTGTTGTCTTGGTTAATTCTAATCCAGCGACCATCATGACGGACAAGGAAATTGCGGACCGGGTTTATATCGAGCCTATCACGCTGGAGTTTGTTGCGCGGATTTTGCGTAAGGAGCGGCCGGATGCTCTTCTGCCTACTTTGGGCGGCCAGACCGGACTCAATATGGCCATGGAATTATCAAAGTCAGGGCTTTTAGAAGAGCTGGGAGTGGAACTCTTGGGGACAAAGCTGTCAGCCATTGACCAAGCGGAAGACCGGGATCTCTTCAAGCAGCTGATGGAAGAGTTAGGCCAGCCCATCCCTGAGTCAGAAATTGTCAATACAGTTGATGAAGCACTTGAATTTGCGGCTGGTATCGGCTATCCAGTCATTGTCCGTCCGGCATTTACACTGGGGGGAACTGGCGGCGGTATTTGTAGCAATGAGGAAGAGCTGCAGGAAATCGCAGAAAACGGCCTCAAACTCTCTCCAGTGACTCAGTGTCTGATCGAGCGCTCTATAGCAGGCTTTAAGGAAATCGAATATGAAGTTATGCGGGATGGTGCCGACAATGCGCTGGTCGTCTGTAATATGGAAAACTTTGACCCAGTCGGCATCCACACAGGGGATTCAATCGTCTTTGCGCCTAGTCAGACTATCTCAGACTATGAATACCAGATGCTGCGGGACGCCAGTCTCAAGATTATTCGTGCGCTGAAGATTGAAGGGGGCTGTAATGTGCAGCTGGCTCTGGATCCGCATAGTTTCAAATACTATGTCATCGAGGTCAATCCGCGGGTTTCCCGCTCATCAGCCCTTGCCTCTAAGGCGACTGGCTATCCGATTGCCAAGCTGGCGGCTAAAATCGCGGTCGGGCTTACATTGGATGAAATCATCAATCCGGTAACAGGCTCTACCTATGCTATGTTTGAGCCGGCTCTGGATTATGTGGTCGCTAAAATTCCACGCTTTCCATTTGATAAATTTGAGCAGGGTGAGCGCCGTCTGGGAACCCAGATGAAGGCGACGGGGGAAGTCATGGCTATTGGCCGCAATATTGAGGAGAGTCTGCTCAAGGCTTGCCGTTCTTTGGAAGTTGGTGTGGATCACAATGAGCTGCCTACTCTCAGCCAAGTAAGCGATGATGAGCTGATGAGGAAGATTGTCAAGGCGCAAGACGACCGGATTTTCTACATCTCAGAGGCTATTCGCCGTGGTTACAGTCCAGATGAAATTGCTGAGCTGACCAAAATTGATGTCTTTTTCCTGGATAAGCTGCTCCACATTTACGAAATCGAACAGGAGCTGGCCAGTCATATTGGAGATAGTTATGTGCTCAAGAAAGCCAAGCAAAATGGCTTTGCGGATACTAAGATTGCTGCCTTGTGGGACATGACAGCTGAGCAGGTGCGTCGCATCCGGCAGGAGCAGAAGATTGCTCCGGTTTACAAGATGGTCGATACCTGTGCTGCTGAGTTCGAGTCTGCGACGCCTTATTTCTACTCCACCTATGGCTTTGAAAATGAATCTGTCAAATCCAGCAAGGAATCAGTTCTAGTGCTGGGCTCAGGTCCTATCCGAATCGGGCAAGGGGTCGAGTTTGACTATGCGACGGTTCATTCTGTAAAGGCTATTCAGGCAGCTGGTTATGAAGCGATTATCATGAACAGCAATCCGGAGACTGTATCGACTGACTTTTCTGTCTCTGACAAGCTCTACTTTGAGCCGCTGACCTTTGAAGATGTCATGAATGTCATTGAGTTGGAGCAGCCTAAAGGTGTTATCGTTCAGTTTGGCGGACAGACAGCCATTAATCTAGCAGAGCCACTGTCCAAGGCTGGTGTGAAGATCTTAGGTACCCAAGTAGCGGACTTGGATCGAGCTGAGGATCGGGATCTATTTGAGCAAGCTCTGAAGGAGCTGGATATTCCGCAGCCGCCGGGTCAGACAGCTACTAATGAAGAGGAAGCAGTAGAGGCTGCTCGTAAAATTGGCTTCCCTGTTCTAGTGCGACCTTCCTATGTCTTGGGTGGCCGTGCCATGGAAATCGTAGAAAACGAAGCGGATCTACGCTCTTATATGCGGACAGCGGTTAAGGCCAGTCCAGACCATCCGGTTTTGGTTGATTCTTATATTGTCGGGGATGAGTGCGAGGTGGATGCCATTTCAGATGGCCGTCAGGTCTTGATTCCAGGGATTATGGAGCATATCGAGCGGGCAGGAGTTCACTCAGGGGATTCCATGGCGGCTTATCCGCCGCAAACCTTATCTCAGAAAGTCAAGGATACCATTGCAGACTATACCAAGCGTTTGGCTCTGGGACTCAACTGTATCGGCATGATGAATATTCAGTTTGTCATTAAAGATGAGCAGGTCTATGTCATTGAGGTCAATCCGCGGGCCAGCCGGACTGTTCCTTTCTTGTCCAAGGTGACCGATATTCCGATGGCGCAAGTAGCGACTCGTTTGATTCTTGGGGAAAGTTTGGCAGAGCTGGGCTATGAAGACGGCCTTCATCCAGAAAGTTCCATGGTTCATATCAAGGCGCCAGTCTTCTCCTTTACCAAGCTGGCGAAGGTTGACAGTCTCTTGGGACCTGAAATGAAGTCTACCGGCGAAGTTATGGGCAGCGACCGCACTTTGGAAAAAGCGCTCTACAAGGCTTTTGAGGCTTCCTATCTCCATCTGCCAAACTTTGGAAATGTCGTCTTTACTATCGCAGACGACAGCAAGGAAGAAGCCCTGCAGCTGGCACAGCGTTTTGCCAATATTGGCTATGGTATCTGGGCAACCAAGGGAACAGCCTCCTATTTTGAAAATCACGGCCTACACGTTCGTCTGGTGGAAAAAATCGGCAGTGATGATCACAAGGACATCCCAGCCTATATCCGCAAGGGCAAGATTCAGGCTATTATTAACACGGTCGGAACCAAGCGGACAGCTGACAAGCATGGTCAAATTATCCGTAGCTCAGCTATTGAGCACGGAGTGCCCCTCTTCACAGCCTTGGACACGGCTGATGCCATGCTGAAGGTACTTGAAAGCCGCAGTTTCACTACAGAGGCGATTTAGAGATGGAGTTTTCAGTTCCAGATTGTCATTTGACAGTCTGAAAGTCTGAAAAGTAATCTCATACAGCAAACATTGAAAAAAGCATCAGTCTAATCCTATTCTGTCCTTGAATAGTCATAATAAATAACCGTTCAGATATATTGGAATTAAAATCAAAGAGGAAGTGGGAAAGAATCCTACTTCCTTTTTGTTTTATTTTCTTAAAAAACTTGACAAAGAAGTTGACAAAGTGTATGATATTAACCAGTTAATAAACTGGTTAATAATAAGTTAAGGAGATGTTGTGAAACGAGCTTTAAAATTCTTAGCCTGCCTTAGTCTGCTGGCCCTGTCCTTGTGTCTCTGGGCTTGTCAGTCTCAAAAGGAATCTAGTCCATCCAGTCAGTCGCAAGGATTGAGGATTGTAACCAGCTTTTATCCTATCTACTCTATGGTTAAGGCTATATCAGGCGATCTGAATGACGTGCGCATGATTCAGTCTAGCAGCGGTATTCATGACTTTGATCCTTCGGCTAATGACGTGGCGGCTATCTATGATGCAGATGTCTTTGTCTATCACTCACGGACTTTGGAGTCCTGGGCTGGCGAGCTGAATCCTAGTCTCAAGAATTCCAAGGTTCAAGTCCTTGAGGCTTCCCAGGGAATGGAGCTGGATCGAGTCGCTGGCTTGGAAGATGTCCAAGCAGGAGAGGGAGTGGATGAGAAGACGCTCTATGACCCTCATACCTGGTTGGATCCTCAGAAGGCTGCGGAGGAGGCCCAGATTATCGCTGACAGGCTGTCGGAGCTGGATAGTGACCATCGGGATACTTATCAGGCCAATGCCCGAAAATTTCAAGAAGAGGCCCAAGAGCTGACAGAACGCTATCAGGAGATTTTTGATAGAGTGCCCAACAAGACCTTTGTCACCCAGCATACAGCCTTTTCTTATCTAGCCAAGCGCTTCGGGCTGACCCAGCTGGGCATCGCCGGCATTTCACCGGAGCAGGAGCCTAGTCCGCGCCAGCTGACAGAGATAGAAGACTTTGTCAAGGAGCACCAGGTGAAGACCATTTTTGTGGAAAGCAATGCTTCTTCCAAAGTAGCTCAAACCCTTGTCAAGGCGACCGGTGTACAAATCAAGGAGCTGAATCCTCTGGAAGCAGATCCAGTCAACCAACTATCTTATTTAGAAAATTTAGAAAAGAATCTAGCTGTTTTAGCTAAAGATTTGAAAGGATAAAAGACAACCATGAAAAAGAAATATTTCCTTGCTTCAGCAGCTGTACTAGCTCTCGGCCTCGGAACTTACGGGCTTATCCAATGGCAATCTCAGCCCCGACCCCAGACCAAAAATAACAAAGTAGCCTATATTGAGGACAAGACTTCGGGTGACAAGACGGATAAAAATAAAAATTTGACACCTGACCAAATCAATGATGAGGAAGGTATTGAAGCAGAACAAATCGTTGTAAAAATCACAGATCAAGGCTATGTCACTTCTCATGGAGACCATTATCATTACTTTGACGGGAAGGTGCCTTTTGATGCCATTATTAGCGAAGAGCTGATTATCCGAGTTCCTAACTACACGCTGCAGGAAGCAGATATTGTCAATGAGGTCAAGGATGGTTATATCATTAAGGTGGAGGGGAAGTATTATCTCTACCTCAAGGATGCCAAGCATACCAGCAATGTCCGCTCGGTGGATGATATTGCGAGGCAGAAGAAGCTGCATAAGACCAAGGAAGAAGGCGATAGTGGCAAATCTTCCACTGCAAAATCAAGCAGGACTCGCGATTTCAGCCAGCCCAGCAAGTCCCTAGCTGCGGGAAAGACGGCAGCAGACCTTGCAGGAGTTTCTTACCAAGGCCAAGGGGGATATAGGACAGATGATGGTTATACGTTTAGTCCCTCTGACGTCATCGAGGATACTGGCGATGCTTTTATCGTGCCGCATGGCGGGCATTTTCACTACATTCCTAAAAGCGACTTGTCGCCAGCAGAATTGGCTGCGGCTCAGAGCTACTGGAATAGCAGGCGGGCTGGCGGAAGGGTGAATCCGCCTAACTACAGCAGGACGATTGCTTCTTCCAATACTTGGAACCAGAATAGTGCTATCAATCAGGGTGGACCAGTAGTCTCAAATCCGACTCCACAGCTGCCAAATCATTCAAAGATTGAGCAGCCAAGTTCTGGCTTAGCGGTTACGCAGCCGAGTCCATCCAATCCGCTTCAGCCGTCTCAACCGTCTCAGCCATCCTTGCCAAGTCTGCTGCAGCAACTCTATGCCCTGCCTCAGTCTCAGCGCTATCATGAAGGGGACGGCGTGGTGTTTGACCCGCTGAAAATCAGCCGTCGGACAGAAAATGGAGTCGTTATACCTCACGGAGACCACCATCATTTCATTCCTTATGACAAGCTGTCAGACTTGGAAGCGAAGATTGCCCGCTTGATTCCTATTGGATATACATACGAGCCGCTAGGAGATCCTCTGCAAGCTTTGAAGCCTCAGCTACCGTCACAGCCTGATCACGACCATGGTTTTCATGCGGAGGCTGTCATTGGCAAGGACGAGCAAGGCTACATGGTATTGCACGGAGACCATACTCATTACTTTTACAAGAAAGACTTGACTGCTGAACAGATTCAAGCAGCGGAGCAGGTCTTGGCCAAGCAGCAGCCAGCAAAACCGTCTGCAGCAGTCAATGACGCTGAACGCTATTCACGCGATGCCAGCGATGAGGAAAAGATTGCTTATATCTGCCAAACCTATGGCGTTCCCAAGGAAGCGGTTCGCATCTCAAATGGCTTCTTTGTCTTTAATAACCCTGACCAAGCCTACGATCCGACTCATATCCACCCCTATGCTGTCCGCAAGGAGCATGTCCGCATTCCTCTGGTAACGGGTAATGCAGAGCTGGACTTCATGAATGAGCTCTACACAACAGCCTTGCGCTCAGGTCTTTCGCCTTACAGTCTGCAGGTGGAAGATGGTCAGTTTGTCATTCCTCATGGCGACCACAATCACTATATTAAGATCCAGTCCAAGGGCGCAGCAGAAGCCTTGAAAAATCGTCTGCCTCAGATTCAATCTAAGTATGAGCAGGGCGATTATGATGAGGCCGCTATTTTGCAAAAGGTAGAAAGCC
>CAUSZI010000037.1:0-21336 GCA_963536045.1 uncultured Streptococcus sp. | reverse complement strand
TCACCGTGGCGAGCAAAAACTAATTTTACCATTAGATGGATTCTCCTTTTATTTTCCGAGGCAGTCCCCGTTTATCTATTCTATTTTACAAAATTTTCGCCTAAAAAGCTAGCCTATTTCGTCAAATCAGACCTTTTTCAGCAAGAAAGCGCTTTTGTATTTCCGGGCGGAAATCTTTGCCTTAACACCCGCCAGATAGATAAACCTCGTTGGCTTCCTTGAGCCACCAAGTCCGCCGCCTATCTATCAACTGATAAATAAGCAGTAAGGCAGATACAATCCATATGGAGAGCATATTGACAAAGATGAAAAGTTCTACACCCTTAGCATGCTGGGCCGGAGTTAGCTGGCTATGTTTACCTATAAAGACATCTCCTTCAACCCCATAAATCTTTGGCATAATAATATTAATAAAGCAAATAACAGCGATAAAAGTAACAAGCCGAACAGGCCAAGAATAAAGGATTTTATGAAAACGCTCAAATCCTAAAGAAAAAGTAGAGAAACGTTTAAAGCGTTCTTTGCCCATAAAAAAGATGAATAAAGGAATATAGCCTTCATAAGTAAAGCTAATCATTGTAGGCGTATGACGGCTAGCAATGAAAAAGCTAGAAAAGCCGTAATCTCCAGTGGTTAAAATCCAACGGCTTAAAAATTCTGGAAGAAAAATAGCTGGTATCACAAACAAAGCTGCTGAAAATTCCCTTCCAAATCTTACGCTCCATACTCGCTGCATCTTCTCCCATATCAGGTGCAGACGTGCTTTGTCCGCGCCTTTCTTAGGAAAATTCTCTTCTATAAGCCCACCGCAAGAGGGACAAATAGGATAGCCAGCTTCCTCTTCAAAGAGAAGGTGTCGGCATTCTAAAAAAGGCGATTCATCACTATCAGACAACTCATCCAGCCATTTCTTTCTCCACCAGAACATAAGACCTCCTAAAAATCTAATCTCCCCACAAAGTAATAACCCTTAAAGATTTCGATACTACAGACTTATGGCGAATTTACCTATTTTGTAAATCCTTCCGAACTCTTTGAATCTCTTTGTACAAGGCTTTATTCTGCTTTCATTATATCAAAAGAGAATTGGCCTGTAAAATAATAGCATAAGTATATAAGGGATTATCCTTAAAATATCTAATCTTGCTAAGTGCTGTACTTGACTAGGTATCAATGCCTCTAAGCTCAGATGATATCCTTGTCCTGCGAACTTACCTTGCTAAAACACATAGAAAAAGGCTAAGAGACATAAGTTCTAGCCTTGTTTTTTATTAGAAATAGAATCTTAACGCAATAGCCGATGGCTCAAAGTACTGCTTCGAAGTTGCAGATTGAATTTGCAAAGCGAGTCACAACTTTGTTCGTCTTTAGGCTCCAAAAAGCTCCTAATCATCCTCGCAGTCACACCGCTTCTTGCTGGCATTGGGGACAAAGGCCATAGACAGTCGTCTGGCTTTGGGTGATGTGGTAGCCAGTCTGCACTTCAGCCTCATGCTTCACATCCGGAAGTTCCAGCTCCATATCAGCAATACGGCCGCATTTTTCACAGATAACATTGAGATGCTGATGACCCATAAAGTCAAAGTAGGTCGTCGTATCATTGCGAACCTTGAGCTCAGCGACAAAACCCTCATCAATCAGAACCTTGAGATTATTATAGACTGTTGCCAGACTCATATTAGGAAAATTTGGCTTCAAGTCCTGATATATCATTTCAGCGCTAGGATGGTCGTGACTTTGGATAATATAGTCAATTACCGCCTTCCGAGTTTCTGTAATACGCACGCCCTTGGCGCGCAAATGGCCAATTACTTGGTCAAAATCATGCTGATGTTCTTGTTTCATTATTTACTCCGTTATAGCCTCTCATCTAAGTCATTACCATTATACCATGACTAGGCTTACTTGGCTATTAAGAATGATTGTAAATAAGCTAAAAAGAAAAAAGCAGGACAGAACTAACCAAAGTTCATCATCCTGCTTCTGCATGATTGCTTATCCATTTAAGGCAATGCAAGCTTTAAACTAGTATTTTTTCAATCCTCGCTCTATGCTTGGAATCTCTTCAAGCTTGCTAAATAAAGGGAACCGCCTATGATAGAAAGAATAGCACCAATCCAGCCCAAGAAGTCATTAAAGGTAAAAATTCCACCTACAATCATCAAGATAGAGCCTGCTGGTCCCACACGATTGTCATCCTTATAGTAGACAATACCAGCAATTCCCAAAGCTAGGATTGCAATTTTCAGGATGTCAAATACACCTAGCATAAAATAAATAACCCAAATGAAGAAAGGCCACAAAAGTAGAATAATACCACCGATAAGTCCAACAAGTCCATTTACGAGTGCTAATGTTTTTGTCTTCATCAACAGTCTCCTTTATATAATTTTTTACTAAAATAGTTTACCATACTTGCTAGAAAAATACAAGCTTATTTTTAATTTTATGAACAATTCAAGCATTTGACTGCTTATAATGCTTATCTTTCCTTGAAAAATAAAAAGCCTGCTATTCCCAACAAAAGTTGAGATAACAGACTTCTCATATATTCTAGATTTTCAAAGCTTTTTACTGCAGCTTAATCTTAGTCACGCTGACGTTTGGTCAAGCCAACTGCTCCTCCAAAGCAGCCAATGTCTGCATGAGGAGTAGAAAGATTGAAAAAAGCACGACAAACAATCCCATCAGCAAGCGAAATTTGCTGCCAAAAGGATTAACAGGAAGCAGTGAGCCCTGAAGTGGTTTCCATTTCATTTCTCACCTCCTAAACTTTTTATTTCACGTCTTTAAATATGTTTGTCCTTTATCGTTCTCTTTTGTTTAGAGACAAATTACTTCATTTTACTGCAAAATAAAAACTCCAAGAAAGTTCATCAATCAACTTTCTCGAAGCACCTAAATCTTTTATTAAGCTCCAGAATTGAGAGCAAAAAGAAAAACCTGACATACTCGCCAGAGGCAAGTGTATCAGGCTTTATTAATCAAAATTATTTTACAGCGTCTTTAAGAGCTTTACCTGCTTTGAAAGCTGGTACTTTAGAAGCTGCGATTTTGATTTCTTTACCAGTTTGTGGGTTGCGGCCTTTACGTGCTGCACGCTCACGAACTTCAAAGTTACCAAAACCGATAAGTTGAACTTTTTCACCTTTTGAAAGGTACTCAGTTACAGCTGCGAATACAGCGTCAACTGCTGCTGCTGAATCTTTTTTAGTCAATTCTGTAGCTTCTGCTACTTTTGCGATCAAATCTTGTTTGTTAGCCATTTAACAAATCCTCCAAATTTTTTCTGGGTTAATAACCCTAACAAATATTATCATATCTAAAAAAAGCATTCAGGTCAAGTACTAAACCGTTATTTTCTAAATTATTATGGTTTTATTCGTAACGAATCAGCACAGCCCAAGCATTTTCCCCAGTATGCGTCTGAATAATGGACCCTGTTTCCAGCACTGAAATAGGTTTCTTGACATACGGCTGTAAACATTCCTTCATTTCTAGTGCCAATTCTGGACTGCCTGCATAGGAAATTCCAATTTCAGCCACTTGCTTGTTTTGCAGACTTACTGTCAAATCATCCAGCCATTTCTTAAAGGTCTTAGCGCCCCTTCCCTTGACAATGGGCTCTAGCTGATGGTCCTTCATTTGCATGATAACTCGGATATTAAGCAAGGAGCTAATCAGACCGGAAACTCGGCCAATACGGCCTCCTTTAACCAGATTTTCTAAGGTAGAGAGACCGATGTAGAGCTCTGTCTTTTCCTTCACTTCCTCTATTTTAGTCAGAATCTCCTCTAGGTCAGCCCCTTCTTTGGCCAGTTTAGCTACTTCAGTGACTTGGAACTTCATAGCCTGATCAGTAAAAGAGCTGTCAACAACCGTCACATCAGCATTAGCCAAAGTCGCTCCTTGACGGGCTGCTTCGACAGTCCCTGACAAGGCGTGAGACATGTGAATGGAGATAATCTGCGCTCCATCCTCTGCCAAGCGCTCAAAAACATCAGCAAAGACTCCGACAGGCGGCTGGCTGGTTTTAGGAAGATTGCGACTAGACTGCATAAGACGAAGGAACTCACCTTCCTCTAGGTCTGCATCCGAATAGACCACCCCGTCCACCATAACAGAGAGAGGTACAACGGTAATGTCTAATTCCTTAGCAACCTCCGATTCAATGGTTACGGATGAGTCAGTTACGATTTTTATTTTTGTCATAGATTTCCTACTCTGTATCTAAATTTTAACTTGTTATTACACTACATTATACCAAATTTTTATGGTTTTGTGGGGGAATATTCGCTAAAATCACAGCTCAGTCCAAGCGTTTCCTAAATTTAATCTGCTTGTTTTAGTTTTTTAATCTTTTTGCGCTTCTTTAAAATTAGATGAAAAAGTGTTTACATGAAGCTTTTTTAGCTTTATTGGGGAAAATTTTAGGAAAAAGCTAGTTTTCAAAGAGAATCTCAGCAAAAAAGATTGGGAAAATCCAATCTTTTTTCAGTCTTCGGCTACCAAACCATCATTTTTTATGGCATACCGTTCTATGATGCCATTATGACCAAAGAGAACTCCGTGGAGGACTCCGCCATAAACAGCTCCGCCATCCATGCCAATCTTACCATCCTCAGTCATCCATAGCTGATCAGTTCCCGGTGCCTTATGCAAGAGGTAAAATGTTGGTGTATGGCCAAAGACAATCGTTTTGCCAGTCTGATTGCTGCCTTCGTGAAAAGGCGCGCGAATCCAAACTTTTTGATAATCACTGGTCTCTCGCCAGTCTCTCAGTTCCAAATCTAGGCCAGCATGGACAAAAATGTACTGCTCCGTCTCCAATAGGAAGGGCAACTGACGAATAAAATCTACTAAATCTGCCGCCTCCGTCTTGACACGTTCCGCGTCCGCTACTCCATCTACAGGAGCATTGAGAGGTCGGCCTAAAAGCGAATTAATGGTCGTATCTCCGCCATTACGTCGGTAGTGGTCATAAGACTTTTCAGGATTGTCCAGCCAGGTTAGAAACATATACTCATGATTGCCAGACAGACAAACAGCTCCTTCTTGGTCCACTAGGTTCTTGACCCGATCCAAAACTGCTCGGCCGTCCTCACCACGATCTATCAAGTCGCCTAAAAAGACTAGTTGGCTGCGACCATCCCAGTGCTGGAGCAGCTCATCTAGCATACCAGCCTTGCCATGGACATCACCAATCGCAAAATATTCTGTCATACGCGCCACCTCCTAAAGGAGACCGAAACACTAGTGTCTCAGTCTCGCTTGTTTATTTTTTTAATAATTCTCTGGCCTGGGTCAAAGCAGCCTCCGTCACATCTTCGCCAGCCAGCATCTTAGCGACTTCCTGAACGCGCTCGTCAGCCGTCAGCAGACGAACCGTTGAGACGGTCGAATTCTCATCCGAAATCTTCTCAATAAAGAACTGATAATCGGCAATCGCAATGACCTGAGGTAGATGGGAAATAGCCAAGACTTGCCCGTTAGAGCCAATCTTGTGAATCTTCTGAGCAATAGCCTGGGCCACTCGGCCAGAAACGCCCGTATCCACTTCGTCAAAGACAATGCTGGTCTTGCCTTCCTTACGAGAAAAGGCAGACTTGATAGCCAACATGAGACGGGAGAGTTCCCCGCCAGACGCAACCTTGACCAAAGGTTTGAAATCCTCGCCCGGATTGGCTGAGATGTAAAATTCTACTTGTTCATTGCCTTCACGGTTAAACTTGCCCTTACTGAACTGCACTTTAAAGCGCGCCTTTTCCATGTAGAGGTCCTGCAGCTCTTGCTTGATTTCTGCTTCCAGCTGGGCTGCTAGGCCGTGACGAGCCTGACTCAGCTCCTGGGCCAGCTCTACCAGCTCTCTCTCCAAGGCCTTCAGCTCTCGGTCCATATCCTCTGAGGACAAGTTGCTTCCAGTTAAAAGGCTGTATTCTTTGGAAATCTGAGCAAAGTAATCCAGCACATCATCTACTTGGCCGCCGTATTTACGCGTGATGCTGTTAATCAAGTCTAAGCGACTCTCCACCTGCAGCAACCGATCTCCGTCAAAGTCCAGTCCATCTAAAATGTCCTCTAAGCGCTTACTGACATCTTCCAAAACATAATAAGTCTCTGACAAGCTGCCGGAAAGCTCCTTGTAGGCTGGATCGTAATCCTCGATAGACTCAAGGTCATTCATAGCTGAGCGGACATTAGCCAGACTGGAAAAATCTTCATTATCCAGCATGGTATAGGCATTGGTCAGCGTATCGGCAATGAATTTGTGGTTGAGCAAGCGGTCCCGCTCCTGATGCAGGGCAGTATCTTCACCACTTTTGAGGGCCGCGCTCTCAATCTCCGCCATCTGAAACTCCAGCATCTCAATTCTGGCCTTATGCTCCTGCTGATTTTTCTGTAGAGTCAGCACTTGCTTACGTAGACTTCGATAGCGGTCAAAGGTTTCCTGATAGCGACCCTTGAGATGCAAAAAGTCTGCTGAGCCAAACTCATCTAGCATGGCAATATGAAGCTGAGGTCTCATCAGCTCTTCCTGATCATGCTGACCATGGATATCCACCAAATGCTGGCCAACAGCCTTTAGAACAGACAGATTAACCATCTGGCCATTGATACGGCTGACACTACGGCCGTTTTGCAGAATTTCCCGACGGATAATCAGCTCATCGGTCAGCTCCCAGCCTTGCTCCTCAAAAATCTCTCGCAAAGCTCTGCTATTTTCCAGCGAAAAAAATCCCTCTATCTCAGCTTTGGCTGCCCCATGACGAATAACATCCGTTGTCGCGCGGCTGCCTAGCATCATGTTCATCGCATCAATAATAATAGACTTGCCGGCTCCGGTTTCTCCGGTTAAAACCGTCATACCTTGCTCAAAATTAAGGGAAATCTCCTCAATAATGGCAAAATTTTTAATCGAAATTTCTAATAACATAGGCTTTCCTACCAATGGTGAATGATGGTCGCAATCCTTGCGGCCGCTTCCTCTGTCATCATAACCATCAAAATACTGTCGTTGTCTGCCAAGATACTGAAAATATCTTCAGCAAATTCATTCCTAAGATGGCGCTTGACCAGTGCTGTGCTCCCCGGAACCAGACTGAGATTGATCATATTTCCCAAGACCTGACAGGATAGGATGTTGTTTTCAGCCAAGCCCAGACTGCTGGTCATGGTCTTAGGTAGCTCGTAGATATAAGTGTTGTCCTTGAGCGGTATCTTGACAATGCCCAGCTCCTTGATATCCCTAGAGACCGTAGCCTGCGTCGCTGTAATCCCAGACTCTCTGAGATGTTCTACAATTTCCTCCTGTGTGCCAATGTCATAGTCACTGACAAAGCGTCTAATCTTTTCTAATCTATCCTTCTTATTCATCCTTAAATTCCTTGTGTGCCGCCTCTACGACAGCTATCATTATTGCTGAATCAAGAGGCTGCGGCTCTGTGCTCTTTTCTAAATAGGCCAGAAATTCTACATTGCCCTGACCTCCCTGAATAGGCGAAAAATCCAGTCCCCTGACAGAAAAGCCAGCCTCCATCATAAATGCTGTGACCTTTTCCAGAACTGCCAAATGGACCTTTTTATCCTTGACAATCCCTTTTTTCCCAATCTGATCGCGGCCCGCTTCAAACTGGGGCTTGATCAAGGCGACCACTTGGCCATCCCGAGCCAAAATCTCATGCAGAGCTGGCAAAATCAAGCTCAGCGATATAAAGCTAACATCAATACTGGCAAAGCTCGGCTCCTGCTCAAAGTCAGTCCTTTGGGCATAGCGAAAATTAAACTGCTCCATGCTGACGACCCGCTCATCCTGTCTAAGCTTCCAAGCCAGTTGATTAGTACCAACATCTACTGCATAGACCAGCTTAGCTCCGTGCTGTAGCATGACATCTGTAAAACCACCGGTCGAAGCTCCGATATCTAAGGTCACTCGGTCAGTGACCGAAATATCAAAGACTAGCAAAGCCTTTTCTAGCTTGAGGCCACCGCGGCTGACATATCTGAGTTTCTCGCCTTTTAAGCGCAGCTCTGTGGTTGTGTCAATCTTTTCACCTGGCTTGTCAAAGCGCTGGCCATTGGCCGCAGCAATAACCAGTCCAGCCATTACGCCGCGCTTAGCCTGCTCTCTGGTCTCAAAGAGCCCTTGTCTGTAGGCCAGCACATCTACTCTTTCCTTAGCCATTCAATCTCAAACTTTCTATTATCTTTTGAATTTCTCCGCCTGAAAACTCTGTCTTTTCTTCCAAGTCTTTCAGAATGTCCACAGCTTCATCAAGGGTCTGATTGAAAAAGTTCTTAGCTCCATCCAGTCCCAGAAAAGCTGGATAAGTCGACTTGGCCGCAGCTAAATCTTTCTGCGGGGTTTTACCCAGCTCTTCAAAGCTGGCTGTCACATCCAAAATATCATCTCGCACTTGAAAGGCCAGACCCAAGAGCTCTCCTATCCTACGAAGCTTGTCCTGAACAGACTGCTCAACCTCAGCAATCAAACCAGCTGCGACAAAAGGATACGTTAGAAGTTTTCCAGTCTTATTGGCATGGATGGTTTTTAAATCTTCTAAACTAATTGCTTGTCCTTCGCCTTGCATGTCCAGAACCTGTCCTGCAACCATACCAAAACTCCCTGCTGCTAGAGACAGCTCAGCAATCAAGTCCACCTTGACCTGACTAGGCAGCTCGGTTCTTGCCAATAATCCATAGGGGTCTAAAAAGAGAGAATCACCCGCCAAAATAGCCATATCCTCTCCAAACTTCTTATGGCTAGTCAAGCGGCCTCGACGATAGTCATCATCATCCATAGCCGGCAAATCATCATGGATAAGGCTGCCAGTGTGAATCATCTCAAGAGCCGCCGCGACCTGATAGTGGGCCTCAGCCAGCTCTAGGCCAAAAGCTTGAATCAACTCCAATAGCAATAAGGGACGAATCCGCTTGCCGCCTGCCTGCACCGAGTACAAAATAACTTCAGACAAATCTGACGAAACTTGCTGAGATTTATAAAAATCTTCAATCGTCAGACCGATTTTTTCCAGTTTCTCGTTTCTTGTCATTCCATTTCCGTTTCTGTGCCGTCTGCCTGCATGACCTTAACTAAGGTCTTTTCAGCCTTGTCCAGACTAGCCTGGAGTTCCTTTGAAAGCTTCATCCCCTTTTGAAATTCCGCAATCGCCTCTTCTAGCGCTACGTCACCATTTTCCAGCTTTTGGACAATGACTTCCAAGTCTGCTAAATTTTCTTCAAATTTCTTTTCTTTGGACATGTTTTACCTCTACTTCCAGCTGCCCATCCCGCATAAGCAGGGTCAGCTCATCTTTTTCTTCAATGCCTGCACTTGACTCGACAACCTTTTGATTCTTTTGGACAATAGCATAGCCACGCGCCACGATTCGACTGGTATCCAGCATAAGCAAGGCCTCGGACAATCTCCTGACTTGAGCTACCTTATTATCATAAATGACTGCCATGTTGCTGCGCAGCAAACGCTCCAGCTGGGCAGTCTGCTCTTGAAAACGCTGAATGCGACTGAGCGGATTCAATGTTTCCAAACGATGCTGCAAGATTTTGACCCGCTGTTGCTCTTCACTATAATATTCGCGAATTTTTTGCTTGAGTCGCAGGTTGAGCTGGTCTAACTTCTGCAGATGGCCATCGTAAAGCCGCTCTGGCTGTCGGAAGATAACCGACTGGGTCAGTTTATTCAGTCGCTCTCGATAATAGCTCAGGCGATTGGAAATCGCTCGTGACATGCGGTTTTCCTGCTGCTGCAAATGCCCCAGCAGATCCAGCTTGGTGACCGGTGTTGCTAGCTCAGCCGCAGCCGTTGGAGTCGCAGCCCTGCGATCTGCTACAAAGTCCGCCAAAGTCGTATCTGTCTCATGGCCGACACTAGAGATAACAGGAATTCGAGACTCAAAAATAGCCCGAACTGTTTCCTCTTCGTTGAAAGCCCAGAGATCTTCGATAGAACCGCCACCTCGACCGATAATTAGCACATCCAAATCCGACCGCTCATTGGCCAGTCTGATGTGGTCAGCTACTTGAGCTGCAGCCCCATCTCCCTGCACTTTTGTCGGATAAAGAACAATCTCCACTCCCGGAAAGCGACGGCTGACCGTCGTGATAATATCCCGGATAACCGCTCCGCTGGGACTGGTTACGACGCCGATTTTCTTAGGAAATTGGGGTAAGGCTTGCTTGAATTTATCTTGAAACAACCCTTCTTCTCCCAGTTTTTTCTTGAGCTGTTCAAACTGGATAGCCAAGGCACCGATACCATCCGGCTCTGCCTTTTCAATGATAATAGAATAGGAACCGTTCGGCTCATAGAGCTGCACCCGGCCAATCACATTGATTTTCATGCCTTCTTCCAGCTCAAAGCCCAACTTCTGGTAGACACCAGACCAAATCGTAACCTGAATGACAGCCTTCTCATCCTTCAATGAAAAATACTGGTGATTGGGACGCCGGCGGAAATTAGACACCTGGCCAGTCAGATAGACCCGCTCCAAATAAGGATCCCGCTCAAACTTCATCTTCAGATACTTGGTCAAGGTCGAAACCGACAAATACTCTGGCATGTCCTTTTCCTTTCTTTTCTAGTTTTTCCGTAACTTTTATTATAACAAAAAACTGCATAAAAAACCGATTACAAAGTCTAAAAATACCCTGAAAAACAAGAAAAAACTGGGCTTCCGCAAAAGAACCCCAGCTGACTTAAACCCCAAGAAAAAGTCTACTGACTCATCTCCTTCATCCACCTTGGAATGGCTCTACTGATTGCCGTTGGCAGGACGACATAAGCTTCATGACTCAGTTCATCTGCGATAAGGGAATGAAGAAGGGTTGCAGCCGCCACTCGCTCAAAAAGACTGCTTGACTTGAACTGACCCGCAAATGCAGCAATCATACCAGCCAACGTATCTCCCATGCCGCCAGTTGCCTGATAAGGTCCGCCTACTGTCAGCTCAAAGACCTGCTCTTGCCCACTTTGATAGATGGTCGTCCCATGCTTTTTCTGCACGACAATACTGCCCAGAGGCAGCTGATTGACCGCTGCCTGATTGACTGCCGCTGCCTGTTCTGACAAGTTCAAACCCGATAAACCTTCCCACTCCTTCTGGTGAGGGGTAAAAACTGTTTGGGCTTTTGGAAATGGCAAAGCTGCCTTGCTAAAGAGTGAAATGGCGCCGCCATCCATGATAAGTATCTGCTGTTCTGCCAAAGTCTGGACTACCATTTGTAGGATATCTAGACCTAGTTGATTCTCCGCCAAGCCAGGACCAATCAAGACTAGATCTGATTTGGTCAGCTGCTCTATCAATCGGTCTTGCTCCTCTAAGTCAAAGGCCATGGCCTCCGGCAAATGACTGTGCAGAGGGGCGATATTTTCTCTATCTGTAGCAACAGTCACCAGACCCGCTCCGCTATTGACCGCAGCCAAAGCAGCCATGATAATGGCGCCCCCATAAGGATAGGTCCCCCCAATCAGTAAAAGACGGCCGTAGTCGCCCTTGTGACTATCCAAGGGACGTTCCCTAATGACTCTTTTTAAAATATTTTCAGCATTTTTTGACATGATATTCTCCTAGACCAACTTCATCCTGCACCGGTCTCAAGACGACCAAACCTATCTTCATTATACACCAAAAGGCACCTAAACAGGTGCCTCGTATCGCAAGAAAGTTATTTTCTTCGGAAATCTGCAAATTTTTGTAAGATTCTTGCTGCGACTGCCTTAGGTAAATTTTCCTGAAAGGCGACCTGCTCATCCGCATAATCGCTCAATCCTGAGAAATCCCCAACCTGCACAGCGTAGAGAGAATTCTTAAAGAGCTGGATATCATTTTGATCATTACCAAAAGCCACATAATCCGAACCGCAGAGTTCCTTTACAGTTGAAGCTTTATTGGTTTCAGCCGGATTGATATAAAAACATTTCTCATGTTCATGATAGTCTAGACTTAGATTGGGCAAGTTTGTAAAACGAGCCTGTAAATCGTCTAAGAGTTGCTCATGATTCCCCATGTAAATAACAAGCTTAATAGGATGCTGGAGTTCAGTCAGTTCCAGCTGTCTTGCCCGCTTGAGAGGATCTACACTGGCAATAAAAGGGATTTTTTCTAAAATCTGGCCGCTGTAATCAAAAGTATTATCAACGAAAAAAGGCAAATTATAGGTCAAACAAGTGTCTAGAATGGCTTGATAACTTGACTGATGCAGCTGACGCTCAAACATCAGCTGTCCATTCTGATAAGCTACTCCGCCATTCAGGCCAATCACTATCTGCTGGCTCAGTTCCGGACCTAATAGTCCCAGACAATCCCGATAGGAGCGCGCTGAAGCAAACAGAACTTCATGACCAAACTGAGGAGCCGTTAGCAGAACCTGCTTAATCTCCTCATCAATCGTCATATAATCAAAGGACAAGGTCCCATCCAAATCAAAAACAAATTTCATGATTCAAGACTCCGTTTAAAGGCCTGGTAGGTCTGCTCCATCAGCATGGTAATGGTCATAGGACCAACACCTCCAGGTACAGGGGTAATCAGACTAGCAATTTCAGACACTTCATCAAACTTAACATCGCCAATCAGCTTGCCATTTTCATCTCGGTTCATACCGACATCAATGACAACAGCCCCTTCCTTGACAAAGTCCTTGGTCACAAAATGTCCACGACCGATGGCCACCACCAAAATATCTGCCCGCTTAGCAGTCTTAGCTAGATTGTGAGTTCGCGAATGCGTCAGAGTCACTGTTGCATTCTTAGCCAAAAGTAGCTGAGCCATAGGCTTACCGACAATATTACTCCGCCCGATGACGACCGCTCGCTTGCCTTCCAGTTCAACACCATATTCATGGAACATGGCCATAATGCCTGCAGGAGTAGCTGGAATCATAACAGGGTGGCCGCTCCATAGTTTTCCCATATTAAGCGGATGAAAGCCATCAACATCCTTGTCTGGATCAATGGCCAGCAGCACAGCTTCATCATCAATATGCTCAGGCAAGGGCAGTTGGACTAAAATGCCATGCCAATCAGGATTTTGATTATAAATTTCAATCAAGCACAAGAGCTCTTCCTGGCTGGTTGATTCTGGCAGACGTTCTATCTTACTCCGAAATCCAGCAGCCAAGGCCGAGCGCTCTTTATTACGCACGTAGATTTGACTGGCTGGATTATTTCCCACCACAATCACTACCAAGCCCGGAACCTGACCTGTCTTTTCTTTGAGGCGAGCCGTTTTTTCGGCTAATTTTTTCTGAAGCTTCTCTGCCAAACCTCTACCATCAATAATCTGCGCCATGTCATTCTCATTTCTTTTTCATTATCTTTTTCATTATACCAAAAAAATCTGTGCTCAGCCTATAACTTTTTCTTATACAAGGTTATAAGACGAGGATTCATTGGCACCTAGTGGTAAAATTTTCAGACCTACTAAATCTTTTTCAAAATAAGATAAAAAGGGTAAAAATAAAAAGCAGCAAAGTGCTTTTTAGTAGAGTAATTCATAAATTTCCATTGCAATCAAATCGATGCTGTCGAAAGTATAGGTCTCACGCGCTGCAACGTCACGCAAGGTGAAGACAGAGCCGTTTTCTTCGTCGTAACTGTAAGCTACTTCTGCTACAACCACTCCTTCACGCTCAAAATTACGTTTCAAATTTCCGCCATCCTTAGCCATAGCTTCTAAGCGGTTAATAATTCTAACTAAATGTGATTCCATTTTGTTTCTCCTATTTACTTAGTTCCCTCTTATTTTACCATAAATAGCGACTGAAATACCACTAAAAGCCCATTTTTTGTAATTTTTCAAGAATTTGTTTTCATTCTGCTCGGTCTAAGGGAGGATTTTGTAGTAAATTCTTGCAAAGTTCGAGAATACTGATATAATGAAACTATAAAACTTTGACTATTTTTGACCTTTAATTATTTCTATAAATAGCTTGCACACTAAAAGAAAAGAGGTATCTGCATGCTTTGTCAAAATTGTAAAATCAATGAATCCACAATTCACCTTTATACCAACGTAAATGGCCATAAACAGCAGGTGGATTTGTGCCAAAACTGCTACCAAATCATGAAAACAGACCCTGAACATTCCTTGTTCGGCGGAATTGCTAATGCCAACAATCACGGAACAGATCCTATCGATGACTTCTTCAACAGCCTCAGCAATTTCCAACAGCCTCAGGAACCAACTACTCCTCCGACCCAATCTGGCGGAGCCTATGGAGGCGGTGGTGGCTACGGTTCCAATCCAAGCAAGGGAGGGCAGCCTCAGCCAAGTCCGCAAAAGCCAAAAGGCCTGCTGGAAGAGTTTGGTATCAACGTGACTGAGTTGGCTCGCCGAGGCGAGATTGATCCTGTTATTGGCCGTGATGAAGAAATCGTCCGTGTCATTGAAATCCTCAACCGCCGCACTAAAAACAATCCTGTTCTCATAGGAGAGCCAGGAGTCGGAAAAACAGCCGTGGTGGAAGGTCTTGCCCAGAAAATTGTTGATGGTGATGTGCCTCATAAACTCCAAGGCAAGGAAGTTATCCGCCTAGACGTTGTCAGTTTAGTACAGGGAACTGGTATCCGTGGCCAATTTGAGGAGAGAATGCAGAAGCTCATTGATGAGATTCGTTCTCGTCAGGATGTCATTCTCTTTATTGATGAAATCCATGAAATTGTTGGAGCAGGCTCTGCTGGCGATGGCAATATGGACGCTGGAAACATCCTCAAACCAGCTCTGGCTCGTGGTGAGCTCCAGATGGTCGGAGCAACCACCCTCAACGAATATCGTATCATCGAGAAGGATGCTGCACTTGAGCGTCGTATGCAGCCAGTTAAGGTGGACGAACCGACGGTAGAGGAAACGATTACCATCCTCAAAGGAATTCAGAAAAAATACGAAGACTACCATCACGTCAAGTACACAGATGCGGCCATTGAAGCTGCTGCGCTTCTCTCCAACCGCTACATCCAAGACCGCTTCCTGCCAGACAAGGCTATTGACCTCTTGGATGAGGCTGGTTCCAAGATGAATCTAACCCTCAACTTCGTTGATCCCAAGGTCATTGACCAACGTCTGATCGAAGCAGAAAACCTCAAGGCTCAAGCAACCCGCGACGAAGACTTCGAGAAGGCGGCTTACTTCCGGGACCAGATTGCCAAGTACAAGGAACTCCAGCAGACAAGTGTGCTAGACAAGGATACTCCGATTATCAGCGAGAAAACGATTGAGCACATCGTAGAGCAAAAGACCAATATTCCAGTCGGCGACCTCAAAGAAAAAGAACAGTCTCAACTAGTTAATCTCTCTAGTGACTTAAAGGCTCATGTCATCGGTCAAGACGATGCTGTAGATAAGATTGCCAAGGCCATCCGCCGCAACCGAGTCGGACTAGGAAGTCCTAATCGCCCAATCGGCAGCTTCCTCTTTGTCGGACCAACTGGTGTCGGTAAGACAGAGCTGTCTAAGCAACTAGCCATTGAGCTCTTTGGCTCGGCTGACAGCATGATTCGCTTTGATATGAGTGAATACATGGAGAAACACAGCGTGGCCAAGCTGGTTGGCGCCCCTCCGGGCTATGTTGGCTATGATGAGGCTGGCCAATTGACTGAGCGCGTTCGCCGCAATCCCTACTCACTTATTCTGCTGGATGAGGTAGAAAAGGCCCATCCCGATGTTATGCACATGTTCCTGCAGGTTCTAGATGATGGCCGCCTGACCGATGGTCAAGGCCGGACTGTCAGCTTCAAGGACACCATTATCATCATGACATCCAATGCCGGAACTGGCAAAGCTGAAGCCAGCGTTGGCTTTGGAGCAGCGCGTGAAGGCCGCACTAACTCCGTTTTGGGTGAATTGGGGAACTTCTTCAGCCCTGAGTTTATGAACCGCTTTGACGGCATTATCGAATTCCAGGCGCTCAGCAAGGACAATCTGCTGCAAATCGTCAACCTTATGCTGGACGATGTCAATCAACGTTTGGCAACCAATGACATTCATCTGGATGTTACGGAGAAGGTCAAGGAAAAATTGGTTGACCTGGGCTACGATCCAAAAATGGGCGCTCGCCCACTGCGCCGTACCATTCAGGACCATATCGAAGATGCTATTACTGACTTTTATCTGGAAAATCCAAGCGAAAAAGAGCTCAAAGCTATCATGACCAGCAATGGCAAGATTCTTATCAAGTCAGCAAAGAAAACTGAAAGCACAGAGTCCGTTCATTCATCTCAAGAAGAAAAATGAATTTCGACAAAATAGAGCAGAAAACAGTTAGTTTTCTGCTCTATTTCTTTATTGATCTTTCTGAACCTTGTAGCGCAGAATTGTTTTCAGCTTGCTAGGTTCTGTCCGATTCAGATTATTGAGATAGATTTCCCTATGAGTATTTGAAATCCGTGTCAGCTGGTGACTCTGGCAAAAGGCATCCATTTTAGCGAAGGAGTAAGGTTCTTCGTCAAAAGGTCCTAGGTGCAGCATGGCAACACACGCACCTTCCGTCATTTCTTCAAAGCGAATCTCGTCATAGAGAGGATTAGGCTTTTTGACACGGACTTGTTCCAAGGCCTTTTTCACCATCTCTCCAGTGATAAAGTCCGGCTGCCCAATCATAATAGTATAGATCAATTCTTCTTTAATGAGTTCTCCTGCTTGCTCTTGCTGCCAAAATCCTTCCAAGGGATAGACTGTAAAATCAGTAAATTTTTGCTCGGCCGCTGTCTTTTTGTAGTTCATCTTGATAGCATAGGCTAAGCTGTACAGAGCACCAACTCGTTCCGAAAAGTCAGCAGCATTAGGATTGCCCTTGCCGTCAATCATGATAAAAGACTGGGCAGGAACATCTATAAGACAGGGTTCAGACTTGATTTGATAAAATTCTAGATTGGCTTTTCTCCATTCACATTTCATGAGAGAGCCCTCCTTTCTTTACTATGAACAGTATAGCAAAGCAAAGCTGACAACCTCTGTCAGCTTTTATAAATATCGTTAATAGCTTTTAACTTTTCTTTAAATTCTTCCCGTAACCGAGGTGGCTCCATGATTTCAACTCCATCCAAAAAGGATAGCAAGTAGGCATAAAGACTATCGTGGCTCGGTAAATGCGTTTGGACATAAAGACTCCCATCAGTCTCCTCTATCTCTGCTTCTGAAAACTCCTCGTACACTCGAAAGGCATGCTTCCGGTCAAATTTCAAGAGGACTTTTACAGTGCCTCCTAGCCACTCCTCAGGACTAAATTTCTCATCCAAGACTCTCTGCTTAAATCTTTCCTCTAACATCTGACAATCTCTCATTCTGCTGAGTTTAAAAAAGCGCGGGGCTTGCCTTAAACGACAAAAGCCAGCAACATACCAGTTTTGACTTTTAAATACTAACTTCAACGCCTCTATCTTGCGCTGCTCTCTTTCTCCACGCTCACTCAAGTAAGAAAAGGCCAAGATTCTTCTTTGCAAGATTGCTTGCTTAATGGTATCAAACAGTTCTTTCTGATCTGCTTTTTTGCGCCAGTCGGTAAAATCCACCTCCAGCCAGGAAGTTGCCTGAACTTGAAACAAGGACTGTAGCTTAGACAGGGTCTCTACCCGCTCGCCATCTGTTAAAACCTGGAAGCCTTGAAGAGATGCTAATAGCTCATCCCTCTCAGACTCTGAAAACAAGACCTTGTCTAAGACAAATTCCTTCATCAGAAAAATCCCTCCGCCCTTGCCTGGGCTGCAATAGATGGGGATTCCTGCCAAACTCAGCTTATCCACATCTCGATAGATGGTTCGAATAGATACTTCAAATAGCGAGGCCAATTTGGGAGCTGTTGTACGGCCTTGCTCTAAAAGAAGATATAAGATTTTAAAAAGTCTGCTTTCTGTCATAAAACCACCTCGCTACTATTATAACAATTTCTTCTATAAATGTTTTCCTATTCCCATAAAGAAAAGTTTTTTAAACGTTCAGAGGAAGGAATTTATTATTTGAAGGGGATTTCTTTCAAGGACTATCATTCTTTTTCTGTCCAATAAACTGAGTAAATTCTTGACAGGTGGTCCTTAGTCCATTATGATAGATAGTAAACTGACTAGAGATTGAGGATATTAGAATGACAAATCCAACCTTTGGTGAAAAGGAAGCAAATGTAGAATATGTGACCCGTTACGGAGTCTATGCCGTTATCCCAGACGAGAAGAAAGAAAAGATTATTTTGGTTCAGGCGCCTAATGGGGCTTGGTTTCTGCCCGGTGGAGAGATTGAAGAGGGGGAAAACCATCAGACTGCCCTTGAACGCGAGCTGATGGAAGAACTTGGGTTCACAGCCCAGCTTGGCCGCTATCTTGGACAAGCTGATGAATATTTTTACTCCCGCCATCGCGACACCTATTTTTACAACCCAGCCTACCTGTATGAGGTCACCTCTTTCCAAGAAGTCCAAAAACCGTTGGAAGATTTCAATCAGCTGGCCTGGTTCCCAGTCGAAGAAGCTATTGAAACACTCAAACGCGGCAGCCATAAATGGGGTATCCAAGCTTGGAAAAATGCGCTTAAAGCTTAAAGAAATCATTCACAATTTATAGCAAACATGTTATAATAATAGCAGGTATAAAGCAGGAGGAAATCGTATGAAGCTTATTAATACAACAAACAGTCATGCTGACCTTGTCAAAAGCCAATTGGAAAGCACCGATGCGATATTAGTCGAAGTTTATTCTGCTGGAAACAGCGATGTTGTTTTTACACAAGCTCCTCTTCACTATGAAATTTTGATTTCAAACATGCACCGTGCTGTACGTGAACAGGAAATCGAAAAAATTAGAGAATTTTTCTTGAAGAGAAAAATTGATGCAAACGCTATTGATAAAGCTGCTATCCGAACGATTTACGCTAATAATCTAATCGAAATTTCCATTCCTGTTAAACAGTAAAAACTAAGGCCAGGCCTTAGTTTTTTATTGTTTATAGATCATGGTAATGTGAGGCGTCGATTCAAAAATAAAGGGTTGGCCAACCGATTTGAAGCCATACTTTTCATAGAGAGCAGCCACCTGATCCTGAGCCTCTATTTCAATTTCCTTTCCCGGCCATTTTTCAGCACATAATTGCAAGATTTCTCTGATAAGCTTTCCTCCTAATCCCTGTCCTCGTACAGACCGAGCTGTGACTACTCGACCAAATACTAAATGCTCTCCCTCTTCAAAGACCCGAGCATAAGCATCAATTTCCCCTTGTTCATTAGCATGGTAAACATGCATTGCTTCTAGGTCTTTCTCATCCAGTTCATGATAGATGCGCTCCTGCTCCACCACAAAGGTGTCAATGCGCAGTTTTAAGATTTGATAAAATTCTATCGGGTTCAGCTCTGTTAATTTTTTCCTAGACCACATACTTGTTTCCTCTATCTTTTTAATGTATAATAAGTGCAAATGCAACTATCAAGGAGTTCCTATGGATTACCGTCAACTTTTTCGGCAAATAGGCCTTATTTCCAGACAAGCCATGATGAAAATGAATCAAAAAGCTAGTAACTACGGCCTAGACAATAATTTGTTTCTACTGCTCATTCGCATCGTCGAAAATGAAGGCCTCAGCCAATCACAACTGGCAGAGATGGTGCAGATTGACAAGACTACCCTCAGCCGATCCCTAGGAAAGCTGGAAGATAGGGGCTTGATTATCAAAAAGACCAAAGCTCAAAATAAGAAGTTCAAAGAGCTCTATCCTAGCAATCAGGCTCTCAAACTCTACGACCAACTGATTGGCTTTGAAAATACCTATGCCAGTCAGGCTCTGCAGCAACTGACTTCCTCTGAGCTCTTTCAGCTCCAAAACATTCTAGCTAAAATAGACACTCCTAAGGTATAACTAGTATAACAGAAGACAGTTGCGTTTGCAACTGTTTGTTTTTTCTAATTTAATTTTAATTTAACAAATTTTCAAATCAATCTATCTAAAAAAATGGCTTGCCATTAAAGGGCAAGACCATTTTATATTTTCAAAACTTACTTGACCTCAAAGCCTTCTGAGACAGCTTGAGCAAAGTTTTCTTCTAAAATTTCTGCACAGTGGTCACAGACAAGGGCTTGATAACTGCGCTCTTTAACTGTTGTGTTAATGCGACGGCAGCGATCACAGACTTGCCCCTGCGCATGCTCTACGACAAAAGCCACATCTTCAAAGACTAGAGCGCCTTCTGGAGCAGGTCCTTCAGCAATCGTTAATTGAGAAACGATAAGAAGCTGAGCCACATCGCTATTGACTGCTTCCAGCAAGGTCTTGATGACTTCATTCGGATAGACAGTCAGGTGTGCTTCCAATGATTTCCCGATAACCTTTTCATTGCGGGCTTCTTCCAAGGCTTTCTGAGCCTGACTGCGGAAATCCATAAAGGCGGCCCAAGTGTCCAAGATTTCTTCTTGATTTGGGAAAGTCTGAGCTTCTGGCAATTCGGATAACTGAACAAATTCTTCACCTTCATGCTCCAAGTAAGACCAGATTTCTTCTGCTGTGTGTGGCAGAATTGGTGTCAACAGCTTGGTAATCTTGACCAAAATATCATAGAAGACAGTCTGCATCTGACGACGTTCCAATGATTTTGCTGCTTCGATATAGACGACATCTTTGGCAAAGTCCAGATAGAAAGCGGACAAGTCAACAGTCACAAAGTTGACAATCGCTTTATAAATAGTCAGAAACTCAAAGTCCGCATAAGCCTTACGAATAGTTTCTACTAATTGATTAAAGCGGATAGTCATGTATTTATCAACAGATCGAAGTTCTTCGTAAGCTACAGCATCCTCAGCTGGATTAAAGTCAGAGGTATTGGCAATCAAGAAACGCAAGGTATTCCGAATTTTACGGTAGGTTTCAGAAACTTGGCTCAAGATATCCATAGAGATGCGAACATCGTTGCTAGAGTCTACACTGGTTACCCAGAGACGCAAGATTTCCGCACCAAATTGTTTTTCCACATCGCTTGGAGCAATGGTATTTCCAAGGGATTTAGACATTTTTTCACCCTTGCCATCTAAGGCAAAACCTTGTGACAAGATTTGTTTGTAAGGAGCTACACCATGATTGGCAACTGATGTGATGAGTGAAGAGTTAAACCAGCCACGGTATTGGTCTGAACCTTCTAGATAAAGATCAGCCGGGTAAGTCAATTCCGGACGGTTGACCACTACCCCATTCCATGAAGAACCTGAGTCAAACCAAACGTCCATGATGTCTGTTTCTTTCTTGAACTCGCCATTTGGTGAACCTGGATGAGTAAATCCTTCTGGTAAGAGGTCTTTGGCATCACGTTCCCACCAAATGCTTGAACCATGTTCTTCAAAAAGTTGAGCTACGT
>CAUSZI010000036.1:0-21838 GCA_963536045.1 uncultured Streptococcus sp. | reverse complement strand
TGCCATGAGCATTCTCCTTTGTTTGATTTTTTGCACAGAATATTGTTTATAAAAACACTTTCTGTTTCTTATAAGCATACTATACTCCTTTAAAAGTTATTTGTCAACATATTTTTGTTTATTTTAATCAAAATATTTTTTAAAGATGATTAAAATAAACAAAAAAGCCCTAAAAAGAGCTTTTTGATAATTTTTTCATCCATTAAAAATAAACTAGGAAATAATCTTGGTATAAACTTCCAGTTCTTCCTGAGCATTTTCAGACATCCTGTCTGTGATAACAGCTGTAATATTAGCCAAAGGACAGATAGAGGTGAAATCTTCCTTTCCAATCTTAGAAGAATCAATCAATAGGTAGGTCTCTGTCGAGCGCTCCAAAGCCAACTTCTGAGTATAGGCTTCTTCAAAAGAAGAAGTCATAATCTGCCCGTTTTTGATACCATTACCACTGAAAAACATCTTAGTAAAGTACATCTTATCCATGATAGCATTGGTCATCTCACCAACAAAGGCTTGAGTCGCTTCCCGCATCTCCCCACCAAGTAGAAAGACTTTGAAGGTATCCGACTTCTTCTTCAAAAGATCGTGAAAAATAGGCAGACAATTTGTAATCACGCGCAGATGCTGATTGCTGATTTCCTCAGCCAGCACCTCCACAGAAGTCCCCGGCCCAAGAAAAATAGTATCGCCATCTTCAATCAGCTCCACAGCCTTCTTGGCAACAGTCCGCTTGGCCTCGATATTCTGATAAAGCTTCTCTTCATGAGGAATTTCCCTGTACTTGAGGTGCTGATTACTTTTAGCCCCACCATGAACTCGAGTCAGCAGCCCTTTACTTTCCAGCTCAATCAAGTCCCGCCGAACCGTCATGTCTGAAACCTTCATACTCTCTACAATCTCAGCAACCGTCACTGTCCCAGCTCGATCCACCAGCTTAACTATTTCGTCCTGTCTCTGATTTTTTCCCATACTTTAGCCTCTCTACACTCTAGTTTTGTTTATTATAACTCATTTTTCTGTTTTTTTCCATATTTTTTGTTTGTTTTAAACAAAATTAAGGGTTTGCGATATGGTATAGGACATAAAAAAGCACCTCGCAATGATGTGCAAGATGCTTTCTCCAATTGATAGAACGATATATTTCACTATCAGCTAAACGGCAACAATACTCATAAAGTTATGATTCCTATTTATTCATATTTTTAAAGGTCACTTTTGCCTCTGGATCAATGCTAGTCACGATATTTGTATAATAGTGTTCTGCCGATTCCGTAATGAGATTTTTATATTGTTTAATATAATCTTCTTGTTCTTTATTGCTAAGAGATTTAGCAACATGCTCTCCAGTATCAATATTTTCTGTTGAACCGCTCAACAGCTGTCCACTCATATCATAGAGTTTGTATCGATCTTTGGGATTATCCGAGACCTCTACACCTATAACTTCATATTTAGGTATAGTTAGCTCGTACTCATGTTCAGCAATTTTCTTAATCTTAATTCCTTCTTTAATTCCAAATTTAGCCGTATAATTAAGAATAATAATAGCTTTCTTAACAGACAGTGGAATACCGATATTGGTGCCAGGAATCTTCTTATCTTTCTCAATCGTTTCAACCTTTTGAATCCCTACATCCAAAAAAACACTTTCGTTGACTTTCTCCAAGCGAGTGATTTGCGTATAGATTTGGCTTTGTTCATCTGAAGCGTTTTTACCTTGGAAAAATCCAATGATATTATAAGTTTTCGCAACAACAAAAAAGATAGCGAGAATGGCTACCACAATCCATATGTAAATCTTAGCCCCCAAAACTTTTTTTATGAAATCCTTAACTATTTTCATTATACTACTTCCTCCGAATCAAAAATGCTGCCCCAAGGCTAATAATAGCTAGAAAAGCTGCCAAATAAGGATTCAGCGGAAAGAGAATGACAATTAAAAGCAACAACAAAATAAGTGATGCAATTTTTACTATTTTCATAATATAACTCCTAAAATTTTTTCAATAAAAATTATACAAATATATATACCTTTTGTCAAGCGGTTTCAAAGAGATTATTACATCAAAAATCCCCCAGCAGCCTCCTGCTGGGGGATTATCATTAGATCAAAGCTTGTTATCCAATCAAACTTCCATTTGGGACCTTTTCGTCCACTGTAAGGAGTGTCAGTTGGTCACCGTGCTCGGCTGATAAAATCATACCTTGGCTGATGCGACCCATCATTTTGCGCGGTTTGAGATTGGCTACGATTTGGACTTTCTTACCGACTAATTCTTGCTCGTTTGGATAATATTTAGCAATACCAGAGAGGATTTGGCGGTCCTCACCGTCTCCCGCATCCAAGCGGAACTGAAGAAGCTTATCCGAGCCTTCAACTTTAGACACCTCTTTGACTTCTGCGACACGGATTTCCACCTTATCGAAGTCGCCAAACTTGATTTCTTTGCGGTTAAGTTTGAGCTCGACTTCTTCTGGATTCCATTCTTTTTCAACCTCAGGTTTGTTGCCTTCCATTTGTTCCTTGATATAGGCAATTTCTTCTTCCATATCGAGACGCGGGAAGATTGGTGTTCCTTTTTCTACAACTTTCAGACCTGATGGGAGCTGATCAATTGCTAGGTTTTCCAGCGAAGTTGCTTGAGGTAAGCCAAGTTGACTGAGGACAGCCTTGCTCGTTTCCATCATGAAAGGCTCAATCATGTGGGCAACAACACGAAGGCTGGCTGCCAAGTGGCTCATGACTGCTGCCAGTTCTTTGACCTTGGAATCATCCTTAGCCAGAACCCAAGGAGCTGTTTCATCGATATATTTATTGGTGCGGGAGATGAGCGTCCAGACTGCTTCCAGAGCACGTGGGTAGTCAACTGCATCCATGTGTTTGTAGTAGTCAGAGATGGATTCAGATGCTACCTGAGCCAGAGGTCCGTCAAAGTCTGTCACATTTTCTTCATAGGCTGGCACTTGACCGTCAAAGTACTTGTTAATCATAGAAACCGTACGGTTGAGGAGGTTTCCGAGGTCATTGGCCAATTCATAGTTGATCCGACCTATATAGTCCTCAGGAGTGAAGGTTCCGTCTGAACCAACAGGAAGACTGCGCATGAGGTAATAACGCAGTGCATCCAAACCGTAGCGTTCTACCAGCATTTCCGGATAGACTACATTGCCCTTAGACTTGGACATCTTGCCATCCTTCATGACAAACCAGCCATGAGCAATCAAGCGGTCAGGCAACTTGATATCCAGCATCATGAGCAGGATTGGCCAGTAGATAGAGTGGAAACGCAGAATGTCCTTGCCCACCATGTGGAAGACTGTTCCATTCCAGAATTTATCGTAGTTAGTATGATCATCCTGACCGTAGCCAAGGGCTGTCGCATAGTTGAGTAGGGCATCAATCCAGACATAGATAACGTGTTTAGGATTAGATGGCACCGGCACACCCCAAGTAAAGGTCGTCCGAGATACGGCCAAGTCTTCGAGACCTGGCTCAATGAAGTTTTTCAGCATTTCATTGAGACGTCCGTCTGGCGTGATAAAGTCAGGATGTGATTTGAAAAATTCTACCAAGCGGTCTTGGTACTTGCTGAGGCGAAGGAAATAAGACTCTTCTGATACCCACTCCACTTCATGTCCAGATGGCGCAATTCCGCCGGTTACCTTTCCATTTTCATCACGGAAGACTTCTGCCAACTGGCTTTCAGTGAAAAATTCCTCGTCAGAAACCGAATACCAGCCTGAATATTCACCCAAGTAGATGTCATCTTGAGCAAGCAAACGTTCAAAGACTTGAGCCACTACTTTTTCATGGTAGTCATCGGTCGTCCGGATAAATTTATCATAAGAAATATCCAAGAGCTGCCAGAGTTCCTTGACTCCAACTGCCATACCATCGACATAAGCTTGAGGGCTGATGTCAGCCTCCTCCGCCTTGGCCTGAATCTTCTGTCCATGCTCGTCAAGACCGGTCAGATAGAAAACATCGTAGCCCATGAGACGCTTGTAGCGAGCCAGAACATCACAGGCAATGGTCGTATAGGCAGACCCGATATGGAGTTTACCGCTCGGATAATAGATAGGGGTTGTAATATAAAACGATTGTTTTTCAGTCATTTTTTAATCCTTTCAAGGCTAATGAAACCTTTTTTAATAGCACTTCATTATATCATATTTTGTTAAGTTTGCGAAAAGACATTCATTTACAATAAAATCAATTAAAAAACCTAGAAAATATTCTAGGTTTAATAGGTCACAACATTCAAGTTGCCACTTTCATACTCAGCGATGAAGATATTAGAAATATCAGTATAGCCGTCTTTAGCCAGTCTATCCACTAGCCATTCTTCTGTTTTATCAATAGACTCCAGAATATCAATTTGGACAACACCATCTGTGATAAGGGGGTATTTAGGATTCTCTTCACCAGCCTGTACAATAATCAGCTGGCCGTTTTGCTCTATAACCGCCCGTTTGACCTGCTTGAACTGGAAAATACCTTGGCTGCGCAGCTTCAAAGCCACATCTGCTGCTGAAAGACCAACAGAACGGCAGGCTTCGGGAATCAGTTTCCCATGCTGAATCAACGTTGTCGGCTTGCCATCAATCAGATGCTTAACCGCACGGACATTATTATTGAGCCACTTTAGGGTCAAGACCAAGATGGTCCACATGATGAGAATGACTGCATACTGAAGAATGTTAATGGAGCTATTGTAAATCACCCCACCGATAATACCACCAAGAACATAGTTTTGAATCTGGTCGATCGCTGAATTGGGCGCCAGATTTCCTTTTCCCGTCACATTGATGACAAAAACGAGTGAGAAAAGCCCCAGCGCTAGCTTAATTAGGATTTCAAGAAAATTCAATGTCATTTTTCAACCTCCACTATTTCGATATCTGTCGTCTTATGCAAGTCAATTTTTTCAAGCAGATATTTATCCGGCTCACTACCGCTCATAGCCCGATAAAAGTTCTTTCCAACCTTCAAAATCGCTCCATCCGTCGCAGCTGAAGTATTGACATAGACCTCCGACTTATCCACGCCCAAGTCTTCTGAAATAACCTCAATGAAATGCAGAGAGGTTTGAAACTGGTTGTTAGAGTCTTGGTCAGTCTGAAAATTGCTAATGCCAATCAAGACCATAGCCACCAAGGCCAAAACAGAAATGATGGCTAGTTCCCGAAATTTTGAATCGCGCTTATTGCGATAGGCCTTAAAAGCAAAAAATCCTGTCACAAGCAGAAGCAAGACAGAAAGTGCAACTGTCACCCAGTTTTGCTGGCTAATCTGACTCAAAACATAATCATAAGAATAGAATTTCATGGTTTCTTCCCTCTATTTTTCTAGGATAATTATAGAAAAATTTTCATTATTTTTCAAGCTTTCTTACAATCACTTTGCTATAAATCATTCCTAAATTTTGTTATAATAAACTCAGTGAATTTTACTAGAAAAGGAAATTTTATGAAACTCATCTCTTGGAACATTGATTCTCTCAACGCTGCATTGACCAGTGATTCTGCCCGCGCTCAGCTCTCTCAAGCAGTCCTTCAAACCTTGCAAGCTGAAAAGGCGGATATCATCGCTATTCAGGAAACAAAACTGTCTGCGTCTGGCCCGACAAAAAAACACTTGGAAATCTTGACAAATCTTTTCCCAGACTATGAAAACACTTGGCGCTCCTCCCAAGAGCCGGCCCGCAAAGGCTATGCAGGAACCATGTTCCTCTACAAAAAAGAACTGACGCCAACCGTAACCTTCCCAGAAATCGGCGCTCCATCAACCATGGATGTCGAAGGCCGCATCATTACGCTGGAATTTGACAATTTCTTTGTCACTCAGGTCTATACGCCTAATGCAGGCGATGGCCTCAAACGCTTGGATGACCGTCAAGTCTGGGATGCCAAATATGCTGAATACTTGGCAACACTAGATGAACAAAAACCAGTACTTGCTACTGGCGACTACAATGTGGCCCACAAGGAAATCGACTTGGCCAATCCAGCAAGCAACCGCCGTTCACCAGGCTTTACCGACGAAGAACGTGCTGGCTTCACCAACCTGCTGGCTAAAGGCTTCACCGACACCTTCCGCCACTTACACGGCGATATCCCCAACCAATACACTTGGTGGGCGCAGCGCAGCAAGACTTCTAAAATCAACAATACAGGCTGGAGAATCGACTACTGGCTGACCAGCAACCGCGTGGCTGACAAGGTGACCAAGTCTGATATGATTGACTCCGGTGCGCGCCAAGACCACACACCCATTGTCATGGAGATTGAACTCTAAGGAGAAAACGAATGGACTATCAAGCTGTCATTCCTGAATTTGTAGTATCTGACATCGAAAAATCACGCCACTTCTACTGCGACCTGCTAGGATTCTCTGTCGAATACGAGCGTCCAGAGGAGAAATTTCTCTTCCTCTCACTTGAAGACTGCCAACTTATGCTAGAAGAAGGCAACGCGGAAGAATTAGCCCAACTAACCTATCCTTTCGGGCGCGGTGTCAATATTTCTTTTGGTATTGAGGATGTCCCTCAGCTCCACCAAAAACTGCTGGAAGCTGACTATCCCATCCATCGTCCGCTGACAAAAAGAGAATTTCGAGTGGGAGATAGCTTTATTTATCCCCATGAATTTGCGATTTTGGATCCAGATGGTTATTTTTTAAGATTTAGTGAATAAGAAAGCGAAGTCATCAGACCTCGCTTTTTAAATGTCTTTAAAGTTATAGAGTTGCGGATAGTGATCGCACTCGGGATTTTTAGGATGGCAGATAGCCCGTCCAAAGTAAATCATGGCCTGATGGGCTGGCAGCCAACGTTCCGGTGGAAGGACATCCATAACTCGCTTTTCTACTTCCAGTGGCGTTGCCGACTTTTTAACGATATCATGGTGCTTGCAAATGCGCTCCACATGAGTATCGACAGCAAAGGCCGGAATACCAAAGCCCACACTCATGACTACATTGGCCGTCTTGCGACCAACACCAGCTAGACTTTCCAATTCTGTCCGCGTTTGTGGTACTTGACCGTCAAAGTCGTCCAAAAGTTGCTGGGCGCATTTCTTCAAAAACTTGGCCTTGTTGCGATAGAGCCCTAGGCGGGAGATGTATTTAGCAATGTCTGCTTCACTAGCCGCAGCCATGTCTTGAGGTCTTGGATAGGCTTCAAACAGAGCTGGTGTCGCCTTATTGACCGCAGCATCTGTCGTCTGAGCCGACAGCATGACCGCTACCAAAAGCTCAAAGTGATTGCGAAAATCCAGACTGGGCTTGGCGTCAGGGAAAAGAGCAATAATCTCTTCAATCACATGACGAGCCCGTTTTTTTGATAAAACCATGATTCTTCTTTCTAAGATTGAGATAGATTTATTATATCATGAAAGGAAGAAGTATCCAAAAAACTTGATTGATAAAGTAGCTGGTCTTAATACTTTACAAACCTAACTCTCCATACGCCTTCCGGTAGCCAATCTGCAAGATTTGGTTATCTCGAACCAAGAGCGGTCGTTTAATCAGCATGCCGTCTGTCGATAATAAATCTGCAGCTTCCTGAGCTGTTAAATGTGGCACCTTTTCTTTGAGCCCTAGCTCACGATATTTGAGACCGCTGGTATTGAAAAAGGCCTTGATCTCAAAATCAGAATTCTGAATCCAGTCTAGAAGTTGGTCTCGGCTAGGTGTATTTTGGACAATATCTACCGCTTCAAAGTCCACTCCTAATTGATTGAGCTCAGCCTTGGCCTTGCGGCAGGTAGAGCATTTTGGGTATTCGATAAATTGTAACATTGTTTTTCCTCCGTCCCTATAATAGCCCAGCTAGCTTCTTCTTGTCAAGCTGAGACTCATTAGAAAAAGCCGACAAGAGAAAGGCTCATCGGCTGGTATAGGCGCATTCCATGAAGAAACACCTCTATTTTCGGTTATTTTTTAATCAAACGCACGCGCACAATATTGTCGCTATTCTCAAATTTATCAACCAGCTCCTGAATCTTGCTTTCGTCTGACTCATCCAGATCCAGCAAAGTATAGGCATAATCACCCTTGGAACGATTGATGATATTGTCGATATTGATATTCAAATCACTAACCGCTGTTGAAATTCGAGCCACAATATTCGGTACATTTTTGTTAATCAAGGTAATCCGATAAGGTGCTGAGAGAGCCTGACGGACATTAGGAAAATTCACTGAATTGATAATCTCGCCCGTTTCCATGAAGCGTCGGATGGTTTTCCCAGCCATAATGGCACAGTTGAGCTCAGCTTCCTCTGTCGAGCCACCCAAATGCGGAAAGACAGTAATCTGCGGATGACGGAGCAGCTCTTCTACACCAAAGTCTGTGATATAGCGCTTGACTACACCAGCTTCTAAGGCTTCAAAGAGGGCAGCATTATCCACCAGCTCGCCACGGGCAAAGTTGATAAGGGTTGTTCCTTTTTGCATAAGACCAAAAGCAGCTTGATCAAAAGTAGCACGTGTATCCTCAGTCAGGGGCACATGAATGGTTATGTAGTCACTCTTTTCAAAGATTTCCTTAATATCCGCTACTCGCTTGACATGACTAGAAATATTCCAAGCTGTTTCAATGGATACATAAGGATCATAGCCCAGAACGTTCATCCCCAGACGATAGGCATCGTTGGCAATACGGCCGCCGATAGCTCCCAGCCCAATGACTCCTAGAGTCTTCTCTGCAATCTCTGTCCCAGCAAACTGTTTCTTACCGGCTTCTACTTGCTTAGGAACATCATCTCCAGAAAGGCCGTTAGCCCAACTGTTAGCTGCGATATAGTCACGGGCAGACAGGAGAATGGAAGCCAAGACAGCTTCTTTCACCGCATTGGCATTAGCTCCTGGCGTATTGAAAACCACAATTCCCTGAGCTGTTGCCTGGTCGACCGGAATATTATTTGTTCCTGCACCCGCCCGCGCAATGGCTTTGAGCTTGCTTGGAAATTCCTGTCCATGCAGGTTTTGACTGCGCAGGATATAAGCATCTGGATTGTCAGACTTGTCTCCGTCGATCTGAAAAGCATTGCCCAGCTCCTTAAGCCCGATTTGATTGATGTTGTTAAAGGTTTTGACACTAAAGACCATAGTTTCCCTCTCTTAAGAATTTTCTTCTTCAAATTTCTGCATAAAGGCAATCAAGTCCTTGACACCTTGGAGCGGAAAGGCATTGTAGAGACTAGCTCTCATACCGCCTACGCTGCGGTGCCCCTTGATATTCTTGAATCCCGCTGCTGCAGCCTCTTTGTTAAACTTGGCATCCAGCTCTGGGCTAGGAGACACAAAGGGAATATTGGCGACTGAGCGTTGCTCCTCATAACGGACTGGACTGCGGTAAAAGTCAGACTGCTCAATGAAGTCGTACAAAAGGCCAGATTTTTCTCGATTGCGCTTTTCCATTTCTGCCACGCCACCCAGCTCCTTGACCCACTCAAAGACCAGCTTGGCCATATAGATGGCGAAAGTCGGTGGTGTATTGTAAAGAGAGCCATTATCCGCATGAATGCGGTAATCCAACATGCTAGATAGAACTGGCTCATCATCCAGCAAGTCTTCTCGGATGATGACAACTGTCACACCGGCAGGTCCGATATTCTTCTGAGCGCCAGCATAAATCAAACCAAAATCCTCTACTCGGTATTGAGCAGCCAGGATATTAGAAGACATGTCCGCCACAATCGGCACGCCATTGGTCGCAGGCAGGTCATAAATAGACGTTCCTTCGATAGTATTATTGGTTGTCAGATGCACATAAGCCGCCTGCGGATCAATCTCCTTTTCATCAAAAGAAGGAATTTCCGTGTAATTTAAATCCTCTGACGAAGCCAAGAGAATAGGCTCAAATGGAATGAACTTAGACAGCTTGACTGCTTCGGTGTAAGCTTTCTTTCCCCAAGATCCAGCCACTAGGTAATAGGCCTTGCCGCCTTGGGCTAGATTAAGGGGAATCATACTAAACTGAGTAGAAGCTCCACCCTGCAAGAAGAGCACGCGGTAATTGTCCGGAATATCCATGAGCTCACGCAGCAAGCTCTCAGCTTCTTTGATAATATCGTCAAATTCCTTGGATCGGTGGGACAGCTCCATCACACTCATGCCACTTTGGGCATAGTCTAAAAACTCAGCCTGAGCTTTTTTCAAGACTTCCTTGGGCAATACTGCCGGTCCAGCAGAAAAATTGTAAATCGTCATATCCTACCTCCAAAATTTATTTTGTATATCATATCACAAAGTTTAGAAAATATCTATTTTATTTCAGAAATCAAACACTTTTTTAGCCAATTCCCGAACGTTGTTGAAATATAGATAAGCAAAACCAACTGTCTAATCCAGATAACAAAAAAATCCTGAGTTTAGGTCAGGATTAAATAGTCTTACTAAAAAGCTGAGTTACGTTTTTTCCAATTCTAAAAGAGACAACTGGTTGTATTGAGAAATTTCTGAGCTTCTATCAATCCTTATTTTCATGATAAACCGCATAGAGCTCGCTCTTGTTCCTACCGTATTTCTTAGCTACATTCTTGATGGCATGATTTTTTTTGCTGCCGGCTTCAACTAAAAGATCAATTTCAGCTAGGATCTGCTCTTGAGATATTTCTTGTGGAGCATCTTCTGCCGCCCCAGCTACAATCAAGAGACACTCTCCTTTAGGCGGATGTTCAGCCGTATAGGCCAGCAACTCTGAAATCAGCCCTCGTTGATACTCTTCGTGAATCTTAGTCAGCTCGCGCACCAGGACGACTTTGCGGTCACCATAAACTGCCAGCATATTTTCCAGCGTAGCCCGAACCCGATGAGGGGATTCGTAGAAAATCTGAGTCTCAGGATAGGATTTTTTGCTAGTGAAAAATTCCTTCTGCTGGCCAGCCTTTCTAGGTAGAAAACCATAGAAAATATGCGGTTGGGGAGCCAATCCGCTGGCAATCAAGGCTGTTATTCCAGCACTAGGACCAGGAATCGGTACTACAGTAATTCCAGCTTCTAGCGCTGCCTGAACCAAATCATGTCCAGGATCAGAAATGCTGGGCAGACCAGCATCCGAAACCTGGGCTATATCATTTCCGCTTTGAAGCATGTCCAAGAGAACTGGGATTTTCTCCTTGGCATTGTGCTCATGAAAGCTAATCTGTTTAGTCTCAATCCCAAAATGCTTAAGCAGCAGGCCTGTGTTTCTCGTATCTTCAGCCGCAATCCTGTCGACCTCTTTCAGGGTATTGACCATACGGATGCTCATATCATCCAGATTGCCGATAGGAGTCGCGACCAGATAAAGCTTGCCATAGGCAGTTTCGCCCTTAAAACTTTTTTGAACCTGCATCACTACTCCCTAAATAACAATTCATCGCAGAACATGCACTCTGCATCATTCTCCCGGCGCTGACCGTAGAAATCCGTACATACATGAAAGCCGTCATAGTAAAGCTTACGCAGATTATCCCGGTTTTTCTTGGTCTTGGTCGGAGCTTCCTTCTCCACTTCTCCCAAGCGCTCCCTCAGCTTGTCATTTTCCAGATGCAGAGCAATATTTTCCTCTACCACACTCTTGAGATTTTTCTTGACAGCCTCCACCTCAGCAAGTGTCACTAAAAGCGTCTGTGAAAAATCATCCAAGGCGTCAAATAAGTCTTTTTTATCCATTTTATACTCCTGTGCTGCCTCTTTTTACTTTCCCTTCAAAGTCATATATTCTAAAGCGTTTTGAAAAGATACATTAGAACGCCACATCTTCCGAGCCAGTAAAAGCTGCTCCAAGGCCTGTCGACCGCTTTCTGTTGCTATGTCCTTATAGAATAACACTTCCAAGAGCTTGAAGACCTGTTCCTGCTTCTCCTTATCATCAGCCAGCTTTGCCAGACGCGAAACCTGCAGAAAAGCCTGACTGGAGCGATTTTGAAAATCCTTGACAAAGCGCTCGCATTCACTGACTAATTCAAAAAAGGCATTATTATGAGCCAAGCTTTCCGCTTCTGACTGAGTCTGACTATAGGCAGCTAGTAGCTCCGCTCGACTTTTAATCAAGCCATCCTGTTCCAAACTGTGCTGCAGAGCAGCTGTATTTTTCAAGAAATGATAAACCTGAGTCCGACTTCGAATCGTCGGCAGAATCAGCTGTTCATCAGCAGTCAGGAGAAAGATATAAATCTCGCTCTGCGGCTCCTCAATGACTTTGAGCAAGGAATTGGCTGCATTGACGTGCATCCGATCCGCATCACAGATAATGAAAACCTGCCGACTGCCTTCTAAGCCACTTTGAGAGAAGTTTCGAACCAGCTCCCGAACTCGGTCTGTTTTGATAATGTTATTAACTGGTCGCACCACAGTTACATCAGAAAAATCTTCTTCTGCAATCAAACAGCAGGAACGACAGGACTGACAAGGCCAGACGCCCTGCTTATTTTCGCAAAAGAGACTCTGAGACAGGATTTGGGCCATTTCAAAACTGCCGAAAGCTCCGGTAAACAAGTAGGCATGACTAAGCCGTTCCTGTTCCAAAATATGCTGAAATTGCTCAAACAAGCTGGGCTGGCTTTGCTGTAAATCTTTTATCTTCATGACGGATTCCCAAATCGTTCCTGAATGATGGCCAAACTATCGGCCACCACCTTATCCAGAGGTTGACTGGCATCCACCTTGACAAAGCGCTCAGGCTCCTTGTCAAGAATCGCCAAATAGCCCTGCCGAACCCGCTGATGCAAGTCCAAACCTTCCAGATCAAGCCGATTCACCTCTCGACTCTCGCTCCTAGCAATCCGCGCCAGCCCTTCTTCCACATCAATATCAAAATAGAGGGTCAAATCAGGCTTGAGTCCATCCGTCGCAAACTGATTGAGCCATTCAATATCTGCCACATCCAGACCCCGTCCGTAGCCCTGATAGGCCACTGAACTATCGATAAAACGGTCCATCAAGACGATTTTCCCTTGTGCTAAAGCTGGTAAAACCCGCTCAGCCAAGTGCTGGCGGCGGCTGGCTATGTACAGCAAGAGCTCAGTCTTTGCATCCATAGCCGTATGACTAGGCTCCAAAATCACTTCGCGAATGGCCTCCGCAATCTGGACACCGCCCGGCTCCCGCGTCGTAATCAGACCAGTGCCATAATTTTTCAAAAAAGGAAGCAAGGCTTCCAACACACTCGACTTTCCAGCCCCTTCCGGACCTTCCAGCGAAATCAAAATACCATTTTTCATCTTTACCTTTAATCTCTAACTTCTATTTTTTAATTTTTATAAGAAAATGCAGATAAGACTTGCCCTAAAGCTTGATATAATCTACTTTTCAGAGTCCGTCCACATTACTGTGCAGCCTAATATGAACCGAATTCGTCAGCTTATTATTTTCACCCTACTCTTTTTTATCTATTGTTTATTTTACCAAAAAAAAAGCTAAAAGCCCATCATAAAAAAAGACTTTAAAAATTTTTTCAAAGTGTTTCACAAAGGCTAAATTTTTGGTAAAATATATTCAGAATAAATTTCTGGAAATAGATTTAGGAGGATGTTATGTTTAAATTAAAAAACGTACTGGCCATCATTTTTGGGGCTGGAATTTTTTCTTTTGGGATTCATTATTTGGTCATTCCTTTTCATTTATATGAAGGTGGCGCGACAGGTCTGACCTTGATTGCCTACTATCTATTTAAAATCCCTGTCTCGACGACCAACCTGATTATTAACATTCCTCTCTTTATTATTGCTTGGAAGCTTCTGGGCTCAAGAACACTCTACCTCAGCATTCTAGGGACCTTCTCCGTGTCTGCTTGGCTCAAGATTTTTGAAATCCTACCTGCCTCCAAACACCTGCAAGACTATTTCCTCTCAGCTCTGGACGGGGATGTTTTACTGGCCTGTCTTGGAACAGGGATTGTTTTGGGGATTGGACTAGGCATCATCTTCAATGCTGGCGGAACAACTGGCGGTACTGACATTGTAGCCCGCATCTTTAATAAATACACTAGCATTTCCATGGGCAAACTCATGCTGACTGTTGATTTTGTGGTCATCACCTTGGTTCTCCTTGTTTTCAAAGACCTACGCATGGTGTCTTATACCCTGATGTTTGTCTTTATCACCTCGCGCGTCATTGACCTGATTGCAGAAGGAGGCTTTGCCGGCAAGGGATTCCTTATCGTTACCAGCAAACCGGCTGAACTGGCTGAAGCTATCAATAACAAGCTGGATCGTGGAGTGACCTTCCTCAAGGGTCAAGGCTTCTATAGCAAGCAGGACTTGCAGATTGTCTACTGCGTTGTTTCCCGTAATGAAATGCAGCAAATGAAGAAACTCATTAACCAAGTCGATCCATTCGCCTTTACTACTATTACTGAAGCCCATGAGATCTTGGGCGAAGGCTTCACTTTAGATGCCAACAAACAACCTATTGTACGTTAAAAACCTCATCCAATGATGAGGCTTTTTATCGCTTATAAAGCTTTTGCTGAAGTATGCGTAATCTCAGCCAGCTCAATAGAATGCTCTTCAAATTTTTTCTTGAGAAGCGCCGTATCTATATCACCAGCTAACTGTACTTCAATGACAACTTTGCCATCCTTGCGCGGGATATTGACGGTATTGGAGATGTTGAGATTTTCTTCCACCAGAAGACGGATAATCTGCTCAAGAACCCCCACCTTATTCTCAGTGACAAAGCGCAGACGGACTCCCTCTTCACCATAGCCAGATACTTCTAAGAAAGCCTTGAAAATATCACGGTCAGTAATAACCCCGTAAAGTTGATCATTGTCCACGACAGGCAGGATACCAATCTTATTTTTCAGCATCAGATAGGTCGCATCTTCCAGACTGGCAAACTGAGAAATCGTGACCACATCACGAATCATAACATCACCAACTTTTGTTTTGTTGAGAAGATAGTTCATCTCATAAATGGACAGACTCGTTGCCTTAGATGGACTAGCTTCTGCAATCGTTCCTTCTGTCACCAGTCCCACTAGTTGGTCATTCTCAATCACTGGCAAACGGTGGAGTTTCTGTTCACGCATCATATCTGCCGCATGAGCAATCGTTGTATTTGGGCTGATATAAACCACCTTACGCGTCATAAAATCTCTAACTGCCATAAAAGTTCCCTCTACTTCCTATCCATAATTCTTATACTTATTATACTTTATTTTGAAGCTGATTTCAAACGCTTCCAAGGTCTTTGCCTAAGTTTTCAAAATTTAGAAAAATCCCGCGATTGGAAAAATTGAAGATAGACAATAGTCTACTATACTAGCTTAACATCCAAGAGAAGAAAAAAGGTCCAATGGACCTTTTCAAAATGTTAAGTTACTATCGTAACCTTCTATCAACAACCTAAAAATGTCTCCCAGACATTTTTAACCACCTAGATATGCTTTGCGGACTTCGTCGGAAGCGAGGAGTTCTTGTCCTGTTCCAGACAGAACGATTTTACCTGTTTCAAGAACATAACCACGGTCGGCGATAGAGAGAGCCTTGTTTGCATTTTGCTCAATCAAAAGAACTGTTGTGCCTTGCCGCTGGATATCTTGGATAATATCGAAGATTTCCTGGATAAAGATTGGCGCCAAGCCCATAGAAGGCTCATCCAAGAGCAACAGCTTAGGCGTAGACATCAAAGCACGTCCCATAGCCAGCATCTGCTGCTCACCTCCTGAAAGGGTTGCAGCATCTTGGTTTTTACGCTCTTCCAAGCGTGGGAAACGAGAGAAGACCTTTTTGAGATTGGCTTGATTTTCTTCTCGATTTGTTTTGAGAAAGGCGCCCATTTCCAAATTTTCCAAAACGGTCAAACCTGGAAAGACATGACGTCCTTCTGGTACTTGCGAAAGTCCAGCTGCTACGATTTTTTGAGCAGGAACTTTTTGAATTTCATTGCCTACAAATTCAATTTTACCAGCACTTGGACGAACCAAGCCTGAAATCGTGCGGAGAATGGTCGTTTTCCCAGCGCCATTGGCACCAATCAGGGAAACGACTTCTCCTTCATTGACTTCAAAGCTGACATCACGGACAGCCTGAATCATGCCATAATGGACAGAGAGATTCTCAACTTTAAGCATGGACATTAGGCTTCACCTCCTAGATAAGCTTCAATAACGCGTTTGTCATTCTTGATTTCATCAGGTGTTCCGTGCGCAATCATGCGGCCGTACTCCAACACATAGATTCGCTCAGTAACTTCCATTACCAAACTCATGTCATGCTCAATCAGCATGATAGTAATGTTAAATTCGTTTTTAATCCGTCGAATCAATGCAGTCAGCTCTGCTGTCTCCTGAGGGTTCATCCCTGCAGCCGGCTCATCCAAGAAGAGGATCTTTGGCTCCGTTGCCAAGGCCCGAACAATCTCCAAGCGGCGCTGCTGACCATAAGCTAAGTTCTTAGCCAAGGTTTCTGCTTCCTTGTCCAAGTCAAAAATTTTCAGCAACTCCAAAGCCTTGTCTTTGAGTTCTTCTTCGTTTTTGTAGTAGGCTGGCAGGCGGAAGAAGGAAGCTAACACATGAGCCTTATGATGGTTACCGAAGGCAATCAGAACATTATCCAAAACACTAAGGTCCTTAAAGAGCCGGATGTTCTGGAAGGTCCGCCCTAGCCCTAAAGCAGCAATCTTGTAAGGAACCTTACCATTGAGCAAATGACCATCCAGTGTCACTGTCCCTTCACTCGGCTCATAGACACCCGTTAAGAGATTGAAAAGAGTCGTTTTCCCAGCACCATTAGGGCCAATCAGACCAACCAGCTCGCCCTCGTTGAGTTCCAAGGTCACATCGCTGACAGCAGTCAGGCCGCCAAAGTTTTTAGTTAGATTTTTTACATCAAGAAGTGCCATTATTCTTTGACCTCCTTATTCTTTTTGAAGAGCTTAGACAGACTGAGCTCCCAAGTTCCTAAAAGCCCACCTGGACGGAAAATCATGACCAAGATTAAAGCCAAAGAATAGACAATCATCCGAATGCTGGATACATCCTGCAGCAGCATATTGAGAACTCCCAAGACCACTGCAGCTACAATGGTTCCAGTCATAGATCCTAGACCGCCAAAAACGACAATGATCAAGATATTGATAGTGTTGGTAAAGGAATAGTCCTTAGGAACAACTGAACCAACGAAGCCGGCTTGAAGAGAGCCAGCAATAGAAGCCGTGATAGCTCCCAAGACAAAGGCTGTCACCTTGATTCTAGTAGTATTAACCCCAACAGACTCAGCAGCAATCTCATCCTCACGGACAGACAGAGTACTGCGACCGATAGGACTGCGCAGGAAATTCAAGGTCAAAATAGTTGTGATAACAACAAAGACATAGACCATCTGCCAAGAAGTAAAGGGTGGAATGGATAGGATACCAGCTGCGCCATTCGTCAAAGTACCGCCATTAATAATCAGAATCCGGATAATCTCTGAGACACCAAGAGTCGCAATCGCGAGATAGTCTCCTTTAAGACGAAGCGTTGGCAAACCGACTGTCAAAGCCACAATACCAGCAATGACAGCTCCCGCCAGCATAGCAATAAAGAAAGCTCCATAAGTTGGCGATTTAGAGCCAATAATTGCTACTGCGTAGGCACCGATAGCCATAAAGCCAGCATGCCCCAGAGAGAATTGACCCGAGAATCCGACGATGAGATTGAGCCCCACGGCCAAAATAATATTAATTCCGATCTGCTCTAAGATTTGAATGTAAAAAGCGTTGAGAACACCGGCACTAACCAATACTGTCAACAGCAAGTAGCCGATTAAGACAAGGCCAAGCCAGAAAATATTTACCTTTAAATTCTTTTTCATACCTTACACCTTCTCTTTCACATTTTTACCGAGGATACCAGCTGGACGGATCAGAAGAATGACAATCAAAATCGCATAGACAATGGCATCACGGAAATCAGATAGTCCAAGCGCTGTCGCAAAAGTTTCCAAAAGACCGATAACAAAGCCACCAAGCGCGGCACCAGGAATGATTCCAATACCACCGAGAACGGCTGCTACAAAGGATTTAATCCCTGGAGTCATTCCCATCAGAGGCTCCAATGAATTATAGTAAAGGGCAATCAGGACGCCAGCAGCTCCTGCAAGAGCTGATCCCAGAGCAAAGGTGAAGCTGATTGTCCGATTGACATTGATTCCCATCAGCTGGGCAGCATCACTATCTACAGATACAGCTCGCATAGCCTTACCCATCTTTGTCTTCTGCACGATGAACTGCAAAGCCACCATGAGGAAAATCGAAATTCCCAAAATCAGCAACTGAATATTTGAGATAGAAATCGGTCCTAAGTTAAAGCGTACTGTTTTAATAACCTGCGGGAAGGAACGGGTATTGGCACCGACAAAGAAAATCATGCCATACTCAAGAAGAAAAGAGACCCCAATGGCTGTAATCAAAGCCGCAATCCGAGTCGAATTTCGCAGAGGACGATAGGCTAAAAACTCAATAATTACACCAAGAATAGCCGCGCCAATCATCGCTGCAATAAGAGAAATCAAGAAATTGAACTCCGAGAATTCTACCAAGTAAGGCCCCATTACAGGACCAAACATTGCTGAAATAAAAGAACTAAAGAAATTTAACTTCAAGGAATTTATAAAATAATAACCTATAAAGGCACCAATCATATAGATATCGCCATGAGCAAAGTTAATCAGCTTAATAATCCCATAAACCATGGTATAACCCAAAGCCAGAAGCGCATAAACACTACCTAGGATTAGACCGTTGACTAATTGTTGGAGCATTAGACACCACTCTTTCTATAATAAAATAAGGAATGGGAGAAAAATCAGCAGACTAGGTCGTGATTTTATCATCCCACTCCCAAAATACGAATAATAGTTGATTGAGAAAAGAAGAAGAATAGATTACAAAACGATACTCTTTCAAATCCGCAGATTCATAAAGAAAGAAATCATCTACTAATTCGCTCAAGCAACTAGAAATAGAAAACAAGTCAAAGACTGGGATAGCCCCAGCCTCGTAACTATTATTCCGCTTTAACTGTTTCTACAGTATCTACTTGACCGTCTTTCAAGCCAATCATCAAAGCTGTTTTCACTGGATTGTGATCTTTATCAATAGAGATTGAACCGGTCACTCCATCGAAATCTTTAAGCTTAGCCAAGTTGTCTTTGATATCTACAGAAGTTTTAGCACCTTTGGCTGCTTCTGCTGCCATATAAACAGAGTCATATGCCAGAGCTGCAAACATAGATGGCTCTTCTTTGTACTTAGCTTTGTATGCTTCAACAAACTTCTTAGCTTTTTCTGACATTTCACCCGAAGTTGTAAAGCCAGATACATAGTAAACATTTGTAGCTGCAGCTGGAGTTGCTTGCTCAACGAACTTAGCATCTCCAAAGCCATCAGGACCAACGATTGTTTGGTCAATACCCAAACCACGTGCTTGATTGACAATTTTACCAGCTTCTGTATAGTAACCTGGAACAACCAGAGCATCAAATTCTTTGCCCTTAATCTTTGTCAAAGCAGCTTGGAAGTCTGTATCCTTGGATTGGAAGGTTTCTGTTGCTACAATCTCACCCTTGAATTCCTTCTTGAAGGCATCCGCCATTCCTTTAGCGTAGTCACTGGATTGATCATAGTAAAGAACGACTTTCTTAGCTTTCAAGTTGTCAGTGACATACTTAGAAATGATTTTACCTTGGTAGCTATCAATGAAGGTTGCACGGTAAAGATAATCTTGCTTGTTGGTCAGGTCATCCTGTGTCGCACTTGGTGTAATGATTGGTACACCTGCTTTAGCAGCATTTGCAGTAGCTGAAGCTGTAGCTCCAGAAGTCGCAGGGCCAATGATTGCATTTACCTTGCTTTGGGTAACCAAGCTAGTGGTGATGGTAGATGCTTCAGCAGTTTCTGATTTGTTATCCTTATCAGTAACTTCAATCTTCTTACCATCCACTCCGCCAGCAGCGTTGATTTCATCAACTGCCAACTGAGCACCATGTTGTTCAGCTGTACCGTAGGCTGCTACTTCACCTGATTCTTCAAAGTTAAAACCAAATTTAATCGTATTGCCAATTTCTGTACCAGTTGCTGTTGAGTTGTTGTTAGATACTTCTCCACAAGCTGCGAGAAGGGCCGCACTAGCAAAAGCTACTAAGGATAGTGCAAATTTTTTCTTCATTCCGAAATCTCCTTAAGTGATTTATTTGATGATATAGTAAGAATATATCGAATTATCTGACAATTGTCAACCCTTTATAAAAATTTTATCAAATGATAACGTTTTCTTGCTCTCTATACAGGCTTCCAACAAAGTTTTGATCCAGTTCTTTTATGTGAGAAATCCGAACTTGCTTAACATAGCGCTCCTTGGGCAGATTTTCCTGTAAGTTCTGGGCGTCCTCTTGCTTGACATAGAGATGCAGATAACGATGCTTCTTAGAATGATAAATAATATCCCCAAAGTTTGCCAGCTTTTTGGCATCTCGATTATAGTAAAGATAGACAATCAAGCCCACTCTTTCTTCTCTCTCTATCATAAAACTCCTTTCCGGTCCATGTAGTTCTTAGATGATTATAGCAAAGATAGGGCAAAAAAACTAGCCCTGAAAAGCTTTATGATTAGCTTAAAACACCTGAACTTGCTAGCTTGTCAGATTCAAAACCGCAAAAAAGGAGCCGCTTTTGGCTCCTCCTCTGTTAGCTCAGATTGCTATTTTCCATGATTTCGTCAATAAAGCCGTATTCCAAGGTTTCCTGAGCACTCATCCAGTAATCGCGTTCCGCATCCTTGTGGATTTGCTCAACGGACTTACCAGAGTTTTCAGCCAAGATTTTTTCCAAGGTATTACGAGTTCTAAGCAAGTGCTCAGCTACAATGGCCATATCCGTTTGCTGAGTACCACTTCCAGCCCCGCCCATTGGCTGGTGAATCAGATATTCCGCATTTGGCAGCATGAAGCGTTTGCCCTTGGCACCACTGGAAGCAATGACCGTTCCCATGCTGGCAGCTACACCCATAACAATGGTCTGAACATCAGACTTGATGAAGTTCATAGTGTCCACAATGGCCAGACCTGCTGAAACAGATCCACCCGGCGTATTCACATAGAGATAAATATCTTTAGTATTGTCCTGTGCATCCAAGAAAAGGAGCTGGGCAATGACTGAATTAGCCATATTATCCTCTACTGGGCCAGTCAGCATGATAATCCGATCTTTTAATAGCCGAGAATAAATATCATAGGAGCGCTCCCCTCGGCTGGTTTGTTCAATAACTACAGGAATCATAGTTTTCTCTCTTTCTCTTTTTAAAATTTTCTATCAAACTAGGGAATAGAATTTCAAATTACGGAACTATTATATCCTTTTGGTCAAAAAAGGTCAAATAGAAACTTTTACTTGGTTCCGAAAAGACGATCTCCTGCATCTCCCAGTCCTGGTACGATATAACCATGGTCATTGAGATGGTCATCCAAAGCAGCTGTGAAAATATCAACATCTGGATGAGCTTCCTGCAAAGCTTTTACTCCTTCAGGCGCAGAAACTAAACACACAAATGTAATGTGGCTAGCACCACGTTTCTTCAAAGAATCCACCGCCAAGATCGCAGAACCACCAGTAGCTAGCATTGGATCCACAACAAAAATCTGACGTTGGTCAATATCTTCTGGCAGCTTGACCAGATATTCGACCGGCTTCAAGGTTTCCTCATCACGGTACATTCCGATATGGCCGACCTTAGCTGCTGGAACCAAGCTCAGAAGTCCATCCACCATGCCAATACCTGCGCGCAAGATTGGAACAATAGCCAATTTTTTACCTGCAATCTGCTTTTGAACTGTTTTCGTAATCGGTGTTTCAATTTCTACATCTT
>CAUSZI010000035.1:0-22382 GCA_963536045.1 uncultured Streptococcus sp. | reverse complement strand
GACATACAGTCCAGAGTATACTAAGGTAACTCCGACTGGTACTGGCACTAAGACAAAAGGCTTGCAAGGCCAAGTTCAAGAAGGCAAGGTCTCCTTCACTCCAGGCCATGATTCTGTTCCATTCCCAACGGATTCGACTCCACTGTTTGATAATGGTTCTTCTGTCAAAGAAGTGCCGAATGTTGGTAAGTTCGAAGTGGATGCAGACGGCAAGGTTACTTTCACTCCAGACAAACAATTCAAGGGAGAAACACCGGAACTCGAATTGACTCGGACTGATGCGAATGGAACTCCAGTAACCGTCAAATATCAAGCAGTAGTGAAAGAAGTAACTCCAACTGGTACTAGTGCAACGAGCACAGGTCCTCAAGGTGTTCCACAAACTGGCACCCCAATTTTTGCGGGTGGTGACCCACTAGTTCCAATTGATGAAACCGTAGGGGCAAGCTTCGCAGACGGCAACAAGGAAAAAGTGATTCCAGGTCAAGGAACTTACACGATTGCCCCAGATGGCTCAGTGACCTTCACTCCAGACAAGCAATTTGTAGGTAAACCAGATTCAGTTACCGTTAAGAGAGTGGACAAGAATGGTACTCCAGTCACTGCAACTTACAGTCCAGAGTTTGTTAAGGTAACTCCAACTGGTAAAGATGCTTCCTCTACAAATATCAAAGGCCATGTTCAAACTGGAAAACCTGTCTTCGAAGCAGGTGATCCACTGGTTTCAATTGATGAGACGATTGCACCAAGTTTCGAAGACGGAAGCAAGGAAAAGAATATTCCGGGTCAGGGAACTTATACTATCGCACCAGATGGAACAGTCACTTTCACTCCAGATTCTGATTTCCTTGGTCAGGGTACTGGTGTAACTCTTGTCCGTCGCGATAAGAATGGCACCTCAGTGACGGCTCGCTATATTCCGACCGTGGTTGCACCATCAACTAGCAAGGATAGTGTATCTAGCGGCCGCAAGGGCCAAGCTCAAACGGGCACTCCAACTTTTGAAGGGGCGATTGATCAGGCAGTAGCACCTACCTTTGCGGACGGTAGCACGGAAAAGGTTGTCCCAGGTGAGGGAACTTATCGTTTCAATATGCTGGGAGCAGTGACCTTTGTGCCGGAAGCTGATTTTGTCGGAACTGCCAGTGGAGTCGTCGTGAAGCGTTCAGATATTTATGGCAATGCCGTGACGGCTACCTATACCCCAACTGTTTTGGGAAGCACTGCCACAGAAGATACCGGCAGCACCGGTCTCAAAGGCCAGCCGCAGACTGGTAAACCAATCTTTGAAGGCGATGTGGATCCAACTGTTCCGCCAACTTTCGAGGATGGAAGTACTGAAAAGGTTGTTCCAGGCCAAGGTACCTACACGATTGCGCCAGATGGCACTGTAACCTTTGTACCAGAAACGGGCTTTGTCGGTCAAGCTGATGGTGTGACAGTGATTCGCAAAGACCGCAATGGTCAAACTATTTCAGCGGTTTACGTTCCAACTGTGACAGAAAATCCTGTTCAGCCAGAGCGGACGATTACACCTGCACCGCCATCACTTTCTAAGAGTGCGGGTGCAAAATCCCTTCCTAAGACTGGTACAGAAGAAACCTCATACTTAGCAGCAAGCTTGCTTGCGGGAGTATCAGGTTTGGGACTGCTTGGCTTAGAGAATAGAAAGAAAAAGTCTGAAGACTAACATAGGCTTGAAGAAATTCCGTTAATGAACTAGAAGAATTTCGGGAGAGCGCAAAAACAGGTAGAACATATGTTCTACCTGTTTTTTATAAAAAATTATTGGAGCTGATGGAGATAGTAAAAAGTTTCAGCTGGCTAATGACTGTCATGCTCTTAAGTTTGTTTCATAGTTAAAGAGGATAATTTTACATTTTCATGCTTTTAATTTTTTCTTCATCTGGTGTGACGCGTAGGGTTTTCTGGCCTGTATAGGTGACAAATCCTGGCTTGCCACCAGTTGGTTTGTTGAGCTTCCTAGTCTCAATCATATCTACTTGGACCAGATTAGAGAGTCTGGCTTTGGAGAAGTAGGCCGCTAGCTCGGCAGCGTCTGTCTTGACCTCATCGCTGGGCTGAAGATTGCCTGTGATGACCACGTGACTGCCTGGAATATCCTTAGCGTGAAACCAAAGCTCGTCCTTCTTGGCCATCTTAAACGTCAGCTCATCGTTTTGTAGATTGTTACGCCCAACCAGGATAATGGTTTGGCCATCTGTTGCCAAATATTTCTCCGGTTTCTGTCTTTTTTGGATTTTCTCTCTCTGGCGTCGTCGGATAAATCCAGTCTGGATTAGTTCCTCCCGAATTTCCGCAATCTCAGTCAGGCTGGCCTGAGCAAGAGCTGTTTCTACGCTTTCTAGGTAGAGAATCGTAGCCCGAGTCTCCTCGATCAGGCTGGTCAGGTGTTTGACAGCTTCCTTGAGCTTCTGGTAGCGTTTGAAATAGCGCTGGGCATTTTGGTTGGGGGGTAGAGCCTTGTCAAGCGAGATGATAATCTTTTCACCTGTGTAGTAATTGTCCAGCTCTACCTGATCCTGGTCGTTAGGTACCTGATGGAGAAAGGTGGTCAAGAGTTCCCCTTTTTGGCGGAATTCTTCTGCATTCTCCGTTGCTAGGAGCTCTTCCTCTTGCTTGCCCAGCTTTTTCCGGTTCTTTTCCAACTCATTTTCTACTCGGCGGATGAGCTCGCTGGCCTGCTGGTTGACCCGATCGCGTTCCGCCTTGTCCTTATAGAAAGTGTCCAAAAGCTCGGATAGCGTGGCCATTTGGGTCTTGCTGTCGGAAAATAGCAGAGCAGAAAAGGATTTTTCGGTCAGGCTTGGCTGAGTCGGACTGGCAAAGAAGGCTCGGAAAGTTTTGAGCTTGTCAGCTGTCAGACGGCCACTGAGTTCAGTAGCCGTATCCCGGCCCAATCCCTGAAAAATTTGCTGCAGGCGTTTGGGCTCTAAGTCTTCAGTATGTAGGATTTCAAAGAGCTTTTCATCGCCTACAGTGAAAGGATTGAGACTGCTTGTCTGAGGCGGTGCGACATAAGTTGAGCCTGGCAGGATGGTTCGATAGCTATTTTGTGAAAATCCGACGTGTTTGATGGCTTCAATAATTTTCCCGCTAGCCTTATCCAAGAGAATGATATTGCTATGCTTGCCCATGATTTCGATGACTAGAGTCACAGCGACGCTGTCGCCGATTTCGTTCTTATTGGAGACGCTGATTTCCAAAATCCGGTCATTCTCTACCTGCTGGATAGCTTCAATAACGGCGCCCTGCAGGTATTTGCGCATGACCATGATAAAGGTATTGGGAACAGCTGGATTTTCAAACGTGGTATCTGTCAGCTGGACGCGCCCAAAGACCGAGTGGGCTGATAGGAGCAGCTTGTGGCTTTTGCGATTGCTGCGAATCTGTAAAACCAGCTCCTGTTCAAAGGGCTGATTAATTTTCTGGATGCGGCCGCCCAGCAGTTCGCGGCGCAGCTCCTCTGTCATGTGGTGTAAAAAAAATCCGTCGAAAGACATGTTTTTCTCCTTGAAAGTTGCTAAAGAAGATTATAACAAAAAACCAAGCCAAAAGCTTCTAAATTTTTTGAAAAAAATTTTTAAATAAATTAAATGATTTTTATATAAAAATTGTTAATATAGTAGTGAGAAGGAATTTAAATATAGATGGAGCTAGAATGTTTGAAGATTATATTTTAATTCAAAAGATAAAAAATGGAGACCAAAATGCGTGGGAAAGGGTGATTGAGAAGTATTATCACTCTATCTATTTTTACTGTGTACGCAGATGTTATGGTAATGTCCAGTTAGCAGCAGATTTGACGCAAGATATTTTTCTTAAAGTGATAGAAAATATCAAAAACTATCGTTTTACAGGGAAATTTTACAATTATCTCTTCACAATTGCTGTTCATCATTGCAATAACTATTATAAAAAGAAAGAAATAGAAAAAGTTGAATTCAACGAAAGTGTTTTATCTTCTCACGAAAGTGATGGTATGAGAAATTTAGTAGTTAACGAAGAAAATAAGGTAATTCAACACGCCTTAAATCAGTTGTCAAATCCGCAAAGAGAGGCTATTATTTTGAGATATTACCATGATTTAAAGGTTAAGGATATAGCAAAGATTACAGGTGTAGGTGTTCCAACTGCACAGTCCCGAATTCATCAAGGGCTTGTAAAACTATCAAAGTTCTTAGATAAAGAGGCATTTACTTATGACGAAAAAAGTTATTGAACGTTTAAAAAATTATCAATTAGAAGTTGATGAATCTAGAAAAAAAGAGATTCTTTTACTCGGTGTTGCTCATCTGAAAAGTCAGAAAAAGAGGATTTCTTATCTGGAATTCGCTCTTTTTACTATTCGGTTTATTAGTTTAAAAACTTGGTTGATTCAGTTCGCAGTATTAGGAATCAGTTTATTAGTTATATTAAACAATCCGCTCGGTCTCGTTTATACTCTAATAAAAAATTTGACAGGATTGCTAATAATCTCTCTACTTTTCTTTATGGAAGAATTATTTAAAAGTTTTACATCTGGAATGTGGGAATTAGAGCAAACTTTCAAGTACGATTTACGCCAGCATGTATTAGTGAAACTCTTTATTTTTGGCTTCATTGATTTTCTGATTGTTCTGAGTTTTTCTATATTAACAAACTTACTCTTCAGATTTTCTTTTTTTAGTATGTTACTGTATTTGTTAGTCCCCTATAATATTGTTTGTATTGTTTTGTTTTATTCTCTCTCTCGTTGGAGAAATTCTGGCAATCATCGTAGTGCATGGTTCGTTTTGGGTATGGCTCTTTCAATTCTATTTGTAGCTTTGAATCTATTCAATCCTTATCGTATGGCTGTTATATATTGGTTCCTAACTTATTTAATGTCTCTTTTGATTCTCGCACTTTTGTTCTTTAAACAATTAAAAAAATTGACAGCAGGAGGAATGTGGAATGGAACTCACTCTTAAAAACATTAAAAAAGAATATGGAAACAAGTTGGTATTAGATTATGTTTCCATTTCATTAAAACCAGGACTTTACGGACTTTTAGGTTCGAATGGCTCAGGAAAGACGACGCTTTTTCGGATTATTTGTGGTCTCATGAAGCCTACTCAGGGAGCTGTTTTCTTTAACGGAAAGAATATAGTTAATCAAGCAGAAAATTTTAGAGATATTTTAGGTTTTTTACCTCAGGATTTTCGATATTATCGAGACTTTACTGCTAGAAATTTTCTACTCTATATTGCCTCTTTAAAAGGGTTGAGTCGAAAAAATGCTTCTACAACAAGCGATGAATTATTAGAGTTGGTTGGCTTATCTGCTATCAAAAATAAAAAAATTAGAAAACTTTCTGGTGGAATGAAGCAGAGATTAGGAATTGCACAAGCTCTCTTAAACGATCCTCAAGTCCTTGTGTTAGATGAGCCAACAGTTGGACTAGATCCTAAAGAACGGGTTAAATTCCGAAAGTTATTAAGTAGTTTATCAAAGGAAAAAATCATTCTTTTATCGACCCATATTGTATCAGATGTCGAAAGTATCGCTGACGAAATTTTGATTTTAAAAAATGGGCGTTTACGAGATAGAGGAACGGTTAATCAATTAGTTTCTGAAATATCTGACAAGGTTTGGGAATGTGAAGTAACAGAATGTAAGGCTAATAAATTAGAAGAGACCTTTCTTGTGAGCAATCGCCGCCAGGATGGTCAACATATCGTGATGAGAATTGTTTCTGAACAAGCTCCAATCTCGAAGGCTTCCTTGGTTAGCCCAACTTTAGAAGATTTGTATCTCTATTATTTTAGAGAGGAGATGCAGGATGAAGACACTTACTAGATTTGAATTTCAAAAAATTTTAAAGAACAAAACGATTTTGGGAAGTTTAGTTGCAAGTTTATTTCTACTTGCTGGTATTTTTTTTATAGGCTATCATTATTCTCAGTATCAATTTGCAGCGAGAGATAATGTTGCACATGGCTATTCCAAAGATATTGAACAGAGTTATAGAGGGGAGTTTACAGATGATAAAATTCGAGGGATTATAGCAGACGATCTCAAAAAATTTCAAGAGAGAGAACTTTCTGATGATGGAAGTTGGAAAGAAAAAGGAGAACCTTGGCTTTTTCACCCATTTTATCTCTTTACAGAACAGATAAGCAACGTATTCGTCAAAGATGCTCGTCATCTTTATGAAAAACAGATGGAGCGTGTGAAAAAAGGAAAAATGCTGACGATTGAAGACATAGAAGTACGCAGCATTAAAGACCTTGGTTTTAAAGAGTTTGGTAAACCTCTAAAAATTGGTAATTATGCTCCTTGGCTTGATTTATATAAAGTTCAGGGAAATGTTTCCATTTTAGTTTCTTTTCTAGTCATTTTAGTTTGTTCTCTGATTTTTTCAGACGATAAGGCAAAAAATATGAATCAAGTATTGCTGACAACTAAATATGGACGCGATAGACTAATAAAAGCCAAGATTGGAGTGGCTTTTCTCTTGACTATTGTACTATTTATAGTTTTCCAAATGGTCACTTATTTTGTATTTTCTAGTATGTATGATACTAGTGGATGGAGTTCTAGTATTCAGACTAACTTAGATTTGAGGTTATTCAGTTTTCCATTGGAGTGGAATCATCTACAAGTTTACTTTTGGTTTTTGTGCTTACAATTTACAGGGCTTCTTTTTACAGCGGGAGTAACATTATTGATGTCCTCTCTGCTGAACTCTCCTTTGTCTGTCTTGTCATTTTCTATTAGTCTTTATTTGTTGCCTTATTTTTTAGCTCAGATTTTTCGAGAAGGACTTGCTCAAAAACTACTTTATCTTTTTCCAATCAATCAGCAGTCAGTGGGAAAACTATTAGGACTGTTTGCTTCGAATAAGGAATATTTTTTTCAAGATTTTATCATAAATAGTCTCTTCGTTTTTAGTTTTCTAATCGGTTTGGCTTTTGCATTGAAGATAATATCTTATTTCCATGCTAAAAATTGGAAATTTGCTTGAGTAGTCAAATCTGAACATTTTATAAAAATTTTCAAAAAGGTCTTGACATCCTTTCAGGAAAAACTTAAAATATAGGAAATTAGAAAAGTAGTAGATGAATTTGTTTTTAGCGAGCTTGTGGTTGGTGGAAATGAGCAGCAAATCTTTATGAAATTGGGCTAATTGATAAAATGAATTTGAAACAATAAGAATTCGGTGGGCACACCTTACAGTGCAGCTTGTTTGATGACAAGATAGAGACATGGGGAATATTAGCTATTTTCCATAATTGAGGTGGCACCGCGATTTTCGCCCTCACACAGAATACCTGTGTGAGGTTTTTTGTTGCTTATTATAAAAAAACAAGGAGAATTGCCTATGTTTAAACGATGGCGTCCCTAGGGATTAAACAGAAAAAATATAAAACATAGAAATGGAGAAAGAACATGAAAAACAAACGATTAATCACTATCTTAGGCCTTCTGGCCGTTTTGGCAATCGGTGGGATTGTCTATTCTAGCTTGAGCGGAAAGACCAACGCCCCTAAGACTGGTGACGACAGTCAAACAGTCAAGGTTGGCGTGCTACAGTATGTTAGCCACCCTTCGCTGGATTTGATTTACAAAGGGATCCAGGATGGTCTGGCTGAGGAAGGCTATAAAGGCGACAAGATTAAGATTGACTTTATGAATGCTGAGGGCGATCAGAGTAAGGTTTCTACTATGAGCAAGCAGCTGGTCTCCAATGACAATGATGTGCTGATTGGGATTGCGACTCCATCTGCCCAAGGACTGGCTGCAGCTACTAAGGACAAGCCTATTGTCATGGGAGCTATCACAGATCCAGTTGGAGCAAACCTAGTGAAAAATCTGGACAAGCCGGGGGGCAATATCACGGGTGTCTCTGACCGTAATCCAGCTAAGCAACAACTAGAGCTGATTAAAAAATTGACTCCAGATGTAAAAACTATCGGTGCGCTCTACTCTAGCAGCGAAGACAACTCCAAAGCTCAGGTGGAAGAGTTCAAAAAATTGGCTGAAGAGGCAGGCTACAAGGTAGAGGAATACTCTGTTCCTTCAACCAATGAAATTGCTTCAACCATGAATGTCATGACTGGCAAGGTTGATGCTATATGGATTCCAATTGACAATACCATTGCTTCAGCTTTTGCGACAGTTGTGTCCAGCAATAAAGAAGCTAAGAAACCAATTTATCCAAGTGCGACAGCCATGGTAGAAGAAGGAGGCCTTGCCTCTGTTGTTGTAGACCAGTATGACCTAGGTGTTGCGACTGGGAAAATGGCTGCTAAAGTCCTTAAAGGTGCTAAACCTGCTGACACTGCAGTAGATATTTTCGACACAGGTAAATCTGTAATCAATACTAAAAATGCCAAAGAACTTGGCATTACTGTACCAGAAGATGTTCTGAAAGAAGCAGGACAAGTGATTAAATAGAAAGAAGGAAGGAAGTCTGTTGTTTGACAGGCTTCTTTTTCTTGATGGTCTCTTCTTGTAAATTCTTTAACTGAGCTTGCGAAATGTTTAGAAATCTGTTAGAATGAAATATAACTAAATAGCAATCCGCAAGATCAGTAACCTAGGGGAAGTTTAACAGGGAGGGGAGCCATCGACTGAAAGCTCTCTAGATGAAAGCTAGGTGAATTCACTTGCTCTAGGATTGATAAGTAAGGTCTGGCTTGCCAGATAAAAAACGGATGGTACCGCGTGTCAACGCTCCGCTTATGGAGATTGGCGCGCTTTTTATTTTGGAGGGAAAATGACGAAAACGATTGAAGAACAACTAAAAAGCCTGCGTGAAGAGACTTTAGCTTCTCTTAAGCAGCTCAAGGCTGAGAATCAAAAAGAACTGCAGGACTTGCGTGTAGCTGTCTTAGGTAAGAAGGGTTCGCTGACTGAAGTCCTGAAAGGGATGAAAGATATCTCAGCTGAAATGCGGCCGATTATCGGGAAACATGTCAATGAAGCGCGTGATATTCTGACAGAAGCCTTTGAAAAGACTGCTCAAGAGATGGAAGAGCAATTAGTCGCTCTGAAACTGGCTGAGGAATCCTTGGATGTGACCTTGCCTGGCCGTCAGATTCCGGTTGGGAACCGTCATATTCTTAGCCAAACTAGTGAAGAAATTGAAGATATCTTCATCGGGATGGGCTATCAGGTCGTGGATGGCTTTGAAGTGGAAAAGGACTATTACAACTTTGAGCGGATGAATCTGCCTAAGGACCACCCGGCTCGGGATATGCAGGACACTTTCTACATTACAGAGGAGATCCTGCTCAGAACTCATACCAGTCCGGTACAGGCGCGAGCTATGGATGCTCATGACTTTTCTAAAGGGCCACTCAAGATGATTTCACCAGGACGTGTCTTCCGTCGGGATACTGATGATGCGACTCACTCCCACCAGTTCCATCAGATTGAAGGCTTGGTGGTTGGAGAAAATATTTCCATGGCAAACTTGCAAGGAACGCTGCAGCTGATTGTCCAGAAGATGTTCGGCGAGGACCGCAGTATCCGTCTGCGTCCGTCTTACTTCCCATTCACAGAGCCGTCTGTTGAAGTGGATGTTTCCTGCTTTAAGTGTGGCGGTGCAGGCTGCAATGTCTGCAAGAAGACCGGCTGGATTGAGATTATGGGAGCTGGTATGGTGCATCCGCGCGTGTTGGAAATGAGCGGCATTGATGCAGAGAAATACTCTGGATTTGCCTTTGGTCTTGGTCAAGAACGGGTAGCTATGCTCCGCTACGGTATCAATGATATTCGTGGATTCTACCAAGGAGATATTCGTTTTTCTCAGCAGTTTAAGTAGAAACCTGTATTCATAGATGCAGCTTTTCTGAGAAAGGAGTGCAGTATGCTAGTCAGAGTCAAAAAAGAAGAAGCGAGCCTCCTGCGGGAGTTGGAGGTCGCAACATATCAAGAAACCTTTGGTCCATTTATCAAGGAAGCTGATATGGCTCATTATTTTGACAATGAGCTGTCGCTTGCGACTATCGAAAAGGAACTGGAAGATCCTGAGTCAGAGACTTATTTTGTTGTCAGAAACGGTGAAATTGCTGGTTTTCTCAAACTTAATTGGGGACAGGCTCAAACGGAGCAAGAACTGCCACAGGCCTTTGAGGTTCAGCGAATCTATGTCTTGAAAGCTTATCATAGTCAAGGCTTGGGCAAGGAAATGTTTGAATTTGCCATAGAAGAAGCCGAGAAACGAGGCTTTGACTGGGTCTGGCTGGGCGTCTGGGAAAAGAATTTTAGAGCTCAAGATTTTTACTTCAAATACGGCTTTGAAAAATTCAGCCAGCACGACTATATCACTGGCGAGACAGTAGATACCGACTGGCTACTGCGCAAGAAATTGAAATAAAAGACAAAATATAGTGAGGAAATGAATAGAACCTAAAATTTGGTTGGTCAAGTTTCTCAGAGATAGAATAGAGAAAGGAATTGAACCCGGGCTAAAAACTCGAAAAAGATAGATTTGCGATCATTCGTCGAATGCTTAGTTAATCTCCTGTTTTTCAGTCGTTTTTGACGCCCTTGGTATCTTAAATATGCTAGTAAGTTATAAGTGGTTAAAAGAGTTAGTAGACATTGATGTGGCGAGCGCTGAGCTGGCTGAGAAAATGTCAACAACAGGAATTGAAGTAGAAGGTGTGACTTCACCAGCTGCTGGCCTGTCAAAAATTGTCGTTGGCGAGGTGGTATCGTGTGAGGATGTTCCTGATACCCACCTGCATGTTTGTCAAGTCAATGTCGGAGAAGAGGAGAACCGTCAGATTGTCTGTGGTGCTCCGAATGTCTGTGAAGGCATCAAGGTCATGGTAGCTTTGCCAGGTGCTCGCATTGCGGACAATTATAAGATTAAAAAAGGAAAAATCCGTGGATTGGAGTCACTGGGTATGATCTGCTCTCTGGGTGAGCTAGGTATTTCTGATTCTGTTGTGCCAAAGGAATTTGCGGACGGCATTCAAATCCTGCCTGAAGAAGCAGTGCCGGGTGAGGAAGTCTTCTCTTATCTGGACTTGGACGATGAGATTATCGAGCTTTCTATCACGCCAAACCGGGCAGATGCTCTGTCTATGCGTGGGGTGGCTCATGAAGTGGCTGCAATCTATGACAAGTCAGTACATTTCAAAGATTTTCCGCTAGTGGAAAATGAAAAGCAGGCGGCTGACAGTCTTTCAGTAGCCCTTGAGACAGAGAAAGCCCCTTATTACGCGGCTCGTATCTTGGAAAATGTCACCATTGCCCCAAGTCCTCAGTGGTTGCAAAATCTCCTCATGAACGAAGGAATCCGTCCGATTAACAATGTAGTGGATGTGACCAACTACATCTTGCTCTACTTTGGTCAGCCTATGCATGCCTTTGATTTGGATACTTTTGAGGGTGACCAGATTGTTGTGCGGGAAGCGCGTGCTGGTGAAAAACTGGTGACACTTGACGGCGAAGAGCGGGAGCTGGAAGTCAGCGACCTAGTCATTACTGTGGCAGATAAGCCAGTGGCTTTGGCTGGTGTCATGGGCGGAGCAGCGACTGAAATTTCCGGTAAGTCCACTCGTGTTGTTCTGGAAGCAGCTGTCTTTGATGGAAAATCAATCCGCAAGACCAGCGGGAGACTTAACTTGCGCTCGGAATCATCTTCCCGCTTTGAAAAAGGCATCAATGTAGCAACTGTCAATGAAGCTTTGGACGCGGCAGCAAGCATGATTGTAGACTTGGCAGGAGCGACAGTTCAGACTGGTATCGTATCCGCTGGTAGCTTAGACACCAGTGATGTAGAAGTGGTGTCTAGTCTCGCGGATGTCAACCGTGTGCTGGGAACAGACTTGCTTTATACAGATATTGTGGATGTCTTCCGTAGACTTGGCTTTGGCTTGTCAGGAAATGCTGAACAATTCACTGTCAGTGTCCCTCGCCGTCGTTGGGATATCTCGATTGAAGCGGATCTCTATGAAGAAATTGCCCGCATTTACGGCTATGACAAATTGCCAGCTAGCCTGCCAAAAGATGACGGGACTGCTGGTGAATTGACTGCAACGCAGCAACTGCGCCGTCAAGTACGGACCTTAGCAGAGGGAGCTGGGCTGACAGAAATCATCACCTATGCGCTGACGACGCCAGAAAAGGCGATTGAGTTCACTCTCAATCCTAGCAACTTGACTGAGCTCATGTGGCCGATGACAGTGGAGCGCTCCGTTCTTCGTCAGAACATGGTTTCTGGCATTTTGGACTCCCTAGCCTACAATGTAGCTCGTAAAAATAAGAATCTAGCCCTCTATGAGATTGGAAAAGTCTTTGAGCAGACTGGCAATCCTAAGGAAGAACTGCCAAATGAAATCAATAGCTTTGCCTTTGCTTTGACAGGTCTGGTTAATGAAAAAGACTTCCAGACCAAGCCAGTAGCAGTTGATTTCTTCTATGCTAAGGGTGTAGTGGAAGCACTCTTTGCTAAGTTGGGCTTGACAGCTGAATACGCGGCTAGTAGCCAGATTAAGAGTTTGCATCCTGGTCGGACTGCTTTAATCTCTATCAATGGCCAGCCTGTCGGCTTTGTCGGCCAAGTCCATCCTGCGGCAGCCAAGGCTTACGATATTCCTGAAACTTATGTGGCTGAGCTCAACCTGTCTGCTATCGAAGAGCAGCTCCAGCCAGCACAGCCATTTACGGAAATCACTAAATTCCCAGCTGTCAGCCGTGATGTGGCCATCTTGCTTAAGTCAGAAATCACACACCAAGAGGTCCTTGATGCAATCCAAGCAGCTGGTGTTAAGCGCTTGACAGATATTAAGCTCTTTGATATCTTCTCTGGTGACAAGCTGGGTGTCGGCCTCAAATCCATGGCCTACAGCCTGACTTTCCAAAATCCAGAATCTAGCCTGACTGACGAAGAAGTGGCTAAATACATGGAAAAAATCGAAAAATCTCTGACCGAAAAACTTGGTGCAGAAGTTCGCTAATGAACTATTCCCCAGTCATGTGATTGGGGATTTTGATTAATACTCTTCGAAATCCTATTCCAATCATAGTTGATTTGCTTTCTATCTCGGCAAACTTATTACTAGGATGCGAGCAATGATGTAGACGAAACGAGAAGTATTCGAAATTGAAAATCAGTAGGAAAATTAATCATGGAAAATTCAAACCAAATCTCCCAATGTCAGACTCTTTGGGCTAGAAATAAATATCTGGTTCTCAGTCATTCCAGTAAGATCTATCTGGAAATCCGCCAATATCTAAAAAGTGACTCGGTGGAAGCGGTACATGTTCAAGACTTGATTGATCAGGCGATAGCCCTGCCCGAAAATCGCGGTCAGGTCTGCAATGCCTTTCAGCATGTTTGGGGCTATTTTAAGAAAAAAGTCAGCACTTCGGAAAAAGAAGATTTTATGCATCTTTTGCTTCGTTACCAATCCGGACAGGCTGAGCAGAAAGACTTGGTAAGAGCTGTAAGGAACCTGCTAGTCAAGTATCCCAATCCTTATCTGAAGCAGTCGACCTTGATATTTGAGGATGAGGCATGAGGAACTGAAATTAAGGTGAGAGAATAAGCTTGCTTGTCTAGTAGTTTTGAGGGGTGTAGATGATAAGAATAATTTGTTAGGCTTATTAACAATATTATTTTGACTAGTTTCGATAAAGGCTTCACCTCGAGCAAAACGTGTCTTTAAGGTATGATTGGAGAAAAAATGTTTTTTACTTATCAGGGAAATAAATTATATTATAAAGTGATTGGCCAAGGAAAACCAGTCTTGGCAATTCATGGTTTGGGCTGTTCATCTGAATTGATGGAAGGATGTTTGGAACCTATTTTTGAGAAACATGCTGGCTATAAAAGAATTTATTTAGATTTGCCTGGCATGGGTAGGTCTGATGCCAATCCTGCTTTTGCAAGTGCGGATGCGATTTTAGAGATGCTCCTGAACTTTATAGAAACTGTAATCGGAGGACACAGCTTTCTCTTAGCTGGAGAGTCTTATGGTGGTTATCTCGCTCGAGGAATTTTGGCTAAGAAAAGGTCGGAGATTGATGGTTTGCTACTTATTTGTCCAGTAGTTGTACCCAATCCGAAAGAAAGAATTCTTCCAAAAGACAGCCTGCTAATTAGAGAGGTAGGTTTTGATATAGCAGGCAGAAACGAAGATTTCGTCAATTTAGCGATTTTACAGACTAAAGAAACTTATCAACGGTTTGAGAAAGAAATCCTAGCAGGGCTTCAGATGATGAATGCTCCCTTTATCCAAAAGCTGCAAGAAAACTATTCTTTTTCGTTTGAAGTGGATCAAGAGATACAGGAAAAGGGCTATGACGAGCCCAGCCTTTTTATAGCAGGAAAGCAGGACCAAGTCGTGGGCTTCCAGCAGTTAGCGCAACTGTCTCACTATTATCCAAGGGCAACTCATGCTGTAATGGATCTTGCTGGTCACAATGCACAAATAGATCAAGAGGCTCTCTTTACGGCCTTGGTTGAAAATTGGCTCAAGCGAATTGAACTTTCCTGATACTCCAAGATTTAATATGTTGAACAGATGCAGATGAAACTGGAGTTCATCAAAGAAATCTAATTCAGCCCAACATTGATTTTAAAAGCATAGAAAAAAGCGGTTATACCGCTTTTTTTGCTTATTATCCCCAGAATTTCTGAGCGATTTCTTGGCCTTGTTTGATTTTGGCCCATTGTTGTTCAATGGTGAGTTCGTTTCCAGAGTCACAAGAGGCGAAGCCGCATTGGTGGGAGAGTAGGAGTCGCTCTTTCGGTAGAACGGTTGCTGCTTTCTCAAGGAGGTCTAGGACGCGTTTTTCGTCATCCAAGCCTGTCGTCTTACTGGAAAGCAGTCCTAAAACGACTTCCGCATTCTTGTCCTTCAGAGCTGCTAGAGCTGATATATCACCAGCTACATCGCTGTCCCACTCTAGGAAGTAGCGATCATAATGTTGGTCGCGTAGGAATTTTTCAGCGATAGCTTCGTAGGTCCCTTCAGCAGCAGAGCGGCTTTCGTAGTTACCACGGCAGTTGTGGGTCCAGACAGTCAGTCCAAGCTCATGAGCGTAGTCTACGACTTCGTTATTAATAGCGACAAACTCGTCTGCCAGGTCAGCCAGACTAGCATTGCCCTCCGCAAAGAAGCTAGCAGGATTGGACTCATCAAAGAGTTCCCAGAGGCAGTCGTCAAACTGGATAATCTGTCCGCCAGCAGCCTTATAGTCGTCCAAAAATTCCTTGTAGGCCTGAATCAAGCCTTTTTTCAAATCTTCATTGGTCTCATAAACTTGTTCTGGTCCCGCCAAGCGGTCAAAGACAGCTAACTCAGTATAAGCATGGGCAGGTCCCCAGACAGTCAGCTTGGTATCTTGGCCTGCAGCCTCTTCCTTGACTAGCTTATAAATCTCGATAAAGTGATGGTTTTTACCAGAGAGTGGTGCTGTGATACGGATACCAATGTCCTTACGAGTCTCGTATTGCCCACCGTCGTGGTCCTTGAAGGTATAGCCGTGGTCAGCAATGTAGCGCTCAATTCCCTTAAGTCCCCAGACAAAGTCCAGATGCCACATAGACTTGGAGTATTCTCCATCTGTCAGGATGTCAATTCCCTTTGCCTTTTGCTCAGCAACAATCTCCTTGATGTCAGCGGTCTCCGTCTCATGGTAGCCTGGGAAGCTATCGTAGAAGGGGTATTGAATATCATCGCGGTGCTCAATTTCTGTCTTATACTGGCGGAGATTTTCTGGGCGCAGAAGGGATCCAACCAGTTGAAATTTTGATTTTGTCATAAGATTTCTCACTTTCATTAGGAATTATGGTCTATTGTATCGAAAATTTCTCTGCAAATAAAATAGTTAATTCTGCTGGTAGGGTATATCCGAAAACTATTGCTAGCGCTTCCTAAAATTTGTCTTTCAAGATCAAAGTAACTTCTCCATCACAGTTTCCTGAGCCTGAAGCCCTAATCGCTCATAGAAACGCAGGGCTCCTACATTATCGTTCCAAACATTGAGAGTCAGATTATAGCAGCCGATTTTCCGAGCATAGTCTTCCGCAAAGCGGTAAAGCTGCTCGCCAACCTTTTGCCCTCTTGCTTTCTCATCCACACATAAGTCCTCAATAAAAAGTGTCTTGATGGGATTGAGTACAGGACTGACAGGCTGCTTGATGGAGCAGAAGAGATGGCCCAGGACGTCTCCAGTTTCATTCTCAAAGACAAAAATAGTGGTGGAATCTTGGTCAAGAAACTTCTCTAGTTCTTCATTGCTAAACTTGCTTCCTTTGGCCTTGAAAATGTCCGGCCGAGCCTGATGGTGGACAAGCAGAATTTGCTGGAGGAGTCCTTGTAGTGCAGGAATATCGCTGACTTGGGCTTTTCTGATTGGCATAATTTTCTCCTTTTATCTTTTATAGAATCATTATACGACAGGGAACTATTTTGTCAAGAGAGCTCGGAAAGACTAGCAGAACAAATGGCGTCTGAATATAAAAATCCAGTCAAAGCGATTCATTTCGGCAAGGTGTATTTTCCTTATAATTAAAACTATTTTTTCTTGACAAATGAAACAGACAAGTGTAGAATATAAGTATAAACTACAAATGTAGAAAAAGGAGAAAGCGATATGACTATTACAAAAAAAGGCTTTATCGGAATTCTATCTCTGACAGCAGCAGTCCTATTAGCTGCCTGCTCAGGCAATACCAACCAAGGAGGCAATACTAGTTCATCACAGAATACACAAGGCCAGACATCACAATCTGCGCAAAATCAGACTTCGCAGTCATCAGCCGCATCTTCCTCTAATCAGCCTTCTTCGTCATCAAATGCAGGGCAGGCTACGAATCTAGACGGGCGCTACCAAGCAACCGACCATGATGGTGACCAGCATGTCCTAGAAATCAATGGTACGACTGGTACCTGGACTGAGACCGAGGTCGATGGCAGTAAGGAAATCAAGCAGGTACAAGTAGATAGTGCTAATCAAAGACTGATTGTCGGTGATGATGTCAAAAGTTACCGCCAAAATGGCAATCAGCTGATTGTGGACGAATTGGACGATGATCCAGACACTCTGACCTTTACCAAGCAGTAAAGCGCTTCTCATTCTGCTCAGGACAACAGGAGGAGCAGTGAGGGAATCAAACTAGGAAACTCTGAGAAAGGAGTTTCCTTTTTTATAAGAATTTTTCTTAAATGATGTCAAAAATTTGACTTCTAGGGTGCTCTAAGTTGTATAATAGTTACTATAAAGATATCAAAGGAGAAGAAACGATGAAATCAGCAGTTTATACAAAAGCAGGCCAAGTTGGACTGACTGAGATTGATCGTCCGCAAATCATTGAGGCAGATGATGCCATTATTCGAATTGTTCGGACCTGTGTCTGTGGCTCTGACCTATGGCGCTACCGCAGTCCAGATATTGAAGCAGGCCATCAAAATAGTGGGCATGAAGCGATTGGAATTGTCGAAGAAATCGGGGATGCAGTAACGACTGTTAAACCTGGCGATTTTGTTATTGCTCCATTTACTCATGGATGCGGTCAATGTGATGCTTGTCGGGCAGGATTTGATGGCACCTGTGATTCTCATATTGGGAATAACTGGTCAAATGGGGTGCAGGCAGAATATATGCGCTTCGAATTTGCTAACTGGGCTCTTATCAAAATTCCGGGCCAGCCCTCTGATTATACAGAAGGCATGCTCAAATCACTCTTGACATTGGCTGATGTCATGCCGACTGGCTATCATGCTGCGCGAGTGGCAGATGTTAAGCCTGGTGATAAGGTGGTCGTGATTGGTGATGGAGCTGTGGGACAATGCGCTGTGATTGCTGCTAAAATGCGTGGTGCTTCCCAAATCGTTCTCATGAGCCGACACGAAGATCGACAAAAGATGGCCTTAGAGTCAGGTGCGACAGCTGTTGTTGCAGAACGTTGCGAAGAGGGAATTGCCAAGGTTCGTGAGATTCTAGGTGGCGGGGCAGATGCAGCTCTGGAATGTGTCGGAACTGAAGCAGCCGTAGATCAAGCCCTTGGGGTTCTTCACAATGGTGGACGTTTAGGTTTCGTCGGTGTTCCTCATTACAATAACCGAGCGCTCGGTTCTACCTTTGCTCAAAATATTACAGTGGCAGGCGGATCAGCCTCTGTCACGACTTACGACAAGCAAATCTTGCTCAAGGCAGTTCTTGATGGTGATATTAATCCGGGTAAGGTCTTTACAAGTGAGTACAGGCTGGATGGGATCGATCAAGCTTATAAAGATATGGACGAACGCAAGACCATTAAGTCCATGATTGTCTTTGATTAGGCAAAAAAGAAAACAGCCTTGCTGCGGTCTCTTTAAGATGGCAGTAGGCTGTTTTTGCATGGCTTGATAGGTATTTTTTAGGAAAGGAAATTCATTATTTTTGTTCTCTGCACCAAGCTATCCACTTTGACCATTCGGCAGCCAGGTGGAGCTGGTGTTCTTTGATAAGGCTGTCTGGACAAAGGCTTGGGAATTCAACACAGAATCGGGCTTCTAGGCTTTTTTCTGTGTCGCGAAACTGATGGCGAATACCACCGATATTGCAACCATTCGCTAGACTGGCGGCACCGACAGTTTGGAAGGGATAAGACGCATCACGAGGCTCCTCTATTTCATCTTCACCACCAAGATCAAGGAAAAACTGTGTTGGCAGTGGGCTGTTTCCTGCCGTCTCAATGACTTCCAGTTTGCTGCCGTGTGGCTGCATGGCATAATGGTCTGGACAGGCACCAAGATTGACGCTTTTATGAGCATCTGTTTTTTCTAGCATCAACTTTTCTAGCTTTTTACTGAAATAAGCAGCAGTCAGTCCACTTGCAAAAATCGTTACAACAGCTCTTTTTCGTGGTTTCTTGGACCATTTGGCCGCCCATTTCATCAAAAATTGACTCCATTTGAGTTTGGTTCCGATTTGCTGGATTAGCTCTTCGTATGTCAGCTTCATTTTTGCTTCCAGTAGGGCTTGGTCTATAATCTCCATGTTGTCAGTATTAGGCAGCTGTAGATTAAGTATCTTAGCTGCTTTATGGATTCTCTCCTTCCGCCATTGCTCAATTCTTTCTTGACTGACTTCCTTTTGATTGATCATAATCTTCATCTTTTAATCCTCCTGTTCTTGCCTTCTGCTTATATTTATTATATAGTGGGAGCTGGATGGTAGACAAGCATCAATTTTAGATAGACTGTTGCATTTTGAGGTGAATGGCATGTATGAAAAAAAACGAAGAAAGACAGAAAAGCAGATAGAGACTAGCTTGTTGCAGCTGATGAAAGAGCATACTTTTGAGACGATCAGTATTCGCCAATTGATTGATTTGGCAGAGGTGAATCGCAGTACTTTTTATCGGCATTATCTGGATAAATATGATCTGCTGGAGAAGATAGAAGACAGCTTGCTAGGTGATTTGCAGGCCTATTATCAAGAGGCACGAGAATCTGCTTGCTTGTTCAAGTTAGAAAAGGATTTTAAGGTGGCTGACTATATCCATGAGAAACAAAATCTTTTTCATTTTTTTGAGCCTTACTTGGAAGACTTAGCCATTCTTTTGGGACCAAATGGCAGTCTAACTAGTTTGCTGCGGTTGCAGGAAGCTTTGAGGGAGATTTTCTGGCAGAGTATTTCCTTGGCTGATCCACATTTAGAGGAGGTTGAGGTGGACTTGCTCCTGAATCATCAAGCCGTGTCCTTCATGGGAACTCTGACTTACTGGCTGGCTCATCCTTGCTATAAGGCTCAGCAAATGAGTGATTTTCATGCTAGGGTGACCGCTGTCGGTCTGGCGGGCTTTGTCAGAGAGCATATGGAGGGGGATTGACAGGATAGTTTTTCCAGCTTGCTTCTTTATGGTATAATAGTCTCGAATATCTCAAAGGAGGACAGCTTTGTTTTTAGCTTTTAAAGAGATTGTCTACAGTCGCGGACGCTATCGTTTAGTGGTTGCTGTGGTCTTTCTCATTACCTATATGGTTTTCTTTTTATCCAGTCTTTCCGTCGGTTTGGCTAGGCTCAATCGCTTGGCTTTGGACCAATGGCAGGCTGAGTCGATCGTTTTGTCGGAGTACGCCAATAAGAATCTAATAGCTTCGACTCTCAAGGAAGAAGAGTATAGCCGCCTGTTTCAAGGGGACTCAATTGCGGCTTTGGGACAGACGTCAGCAGTGGCCAATTATGAAGATGGGACTGATAAACTCAATGCTCAGGTTTTTGGTCTCTCTTGGGATAGTTTTCTAGCGCCTGACATTATTGAGGGACGTCCTGCTGAGAATGCTTATGAAGTTATTGCGGATAAGCGTCTGCAGCAAAAAGGTGTGAAACTAGGCGACCAGCTTCAGCTTAATGGAAGTGAGCGCCTCTATCAGGTTGTTGGTTTCACAGAGGATAATAGCTTCTTTACGCAACCTGTAATTTTTATGGATATAGATGATTTCAGGGAATTAAAGTACGGCTCTAGTCAGGTTAAGAATATCAGTGCACTTGTGGTCAAGGATGGTCAGAAGATTGAAGAAGCTGGACTTAGTCAGCTCTCTATGAATGATTTTATAGAAAATATCCCTGGCTATCAGCCTCAGGTACTGACTTTTTCCTTTATGATTGGGGCCATGGTTCTGATTACATTTTTGGTATTGGGAATTTTTATGTACATCATTACCATCCAAAAGACGCATCTTTACGGTATTATGCGCGCCCAAGGAATTGCCAGTGGGAAGATTATTGCCTCTATTTTTTGGCAGATTTTCATCCTGTCCACTCTGGGAATCAGTTTAGCTGTCTTGGCTCTCTTGGGAACCCAGCTAGTCTTGCCGGCTTCTATGCCTTTTTACAGTGACTGGCGAGCTTATGCTGGTTTAATTATCCTCATTATTTTCATGTCCCTGGCTGGCGGACTTTTGTCCATTCATCGGGTTCTGAAAATTGACCCTATCACAGCGATTGGAGGTGAGTAAATGTCAATCATAGAACTAAAAGGGGTTACAAAAGAATATGGTCAGGGGCATACGCTGGTCCAAGCTCTGAAACCAACTGATTTCCGATTGGAAGCGGGGCAGTTTGTAGCTATTATTGGGCCGTCAGGCTCGGGTAAAACAACCCTTCTGACCTTGCTGGGTCATTTGCAAACTCCCTCAAAAGGACAGATTCTCCTGCATGGGAAAGATACTTCCCAGCTCAAGGAAAAGGAACGGGCAGCCCTGCGTTTCAATGATTTCGGCTTTATTTTGCAGGCTTCCAATCTCATTCCTTTTTTGAAAATCGAAGACCAGTTCCAGCTGATTGACCGCTTATCTAAAAAGGAAAGAACGGATCTAGACAGTCTGATTGAGCTGCTAGATCTTAAAGGAACTCTCAAGCAGTATCCGAAAGAATTGTCTGGCGGGGAAAGGCAGCGAGCTGCTATCGCCAGAGCGCTTTACAACAGCCCTGATATTATCTTGGCTGATGAGCCGACAGCTAGTCTGGATACAGAGCGGGCTAAGCGCGTGGTCCATCTACTCAAAGAGGTGACTCAGAAATTCCATAAGAGCGTGGTCATGATTACTCATGATACCCGCCTGCTGGACGAAGTTGACAAGGTCTATGAGATGCAAGACGGAGTGCTGACTCAAGTTCGATAAAGCGTTAGAATGGTTTATGCAATCAAACAAAAAAAGGAGAGGACTATGATTCATTATAAAACAAATCCTCAGCTGGATTTTGCAGCAGTGCTAGATCTCTATGCTTCGGTTGGTTGGAGCAATTACACTAATCGACCTCAGCAGTTAGAGCAGGCCTTCCATCAGTCCTTGTTTGTGATGGCGGCCTATGACGAAGACAAGTTGGTTGGTTTGATCCGAGTGGTCGGAGATGGGCTTACCATTGTCTTCATTCAGGATTTGCTGGTGTATCCACACTACCAGCGTCAGGGGATTGGCCGGAGCCTTCTTCAGCAGACGCTGGAAAGATTTAAGGATGTTTACCAAATCCAGCTGGCAACGGAGCAGTCAGATAAAAATCTAGCTTTTTATCGAGAGCTCGGCTTTCGCCGACAGGAAGATTTCGACTGTACTGGCATGATTTATGCACCTAATAAAAAGTAAAATTCTGGAGGAGCTTGTTCGCAAGCTCCTTTTGTCATGTCTACAAGAAAAAAAGGAATAGAACTAGACCGATGAAAATATTTCTCTGTCTTTTTTTGTTTTTCCTTGACAGTTAAATTGTCAGAATTTATAATAAAATAAGAAGGGTGATAACAGTGTTATCGAATAAAAAAATCATGAAAAAAGAAACAGATGAGTTAAACGAAAAAATCTTGGAAAGTGCGAGGAGTGAGTTCTTGGCTTATGGCTATCAGGATGCTTCACTGCGGAGAATTTGTCGCGCTGCTGGCTTGA
>CAUSZI010000034.1:0-23294 GCA_963536045.1 uncultured Streptococcus sp. | reverse complement strand
GAGGTGGGACGACGAAATCGAATTCTAACGAATTATCGATTTCTGTCCCACTCTCTTTTATCATCTTTATTGATTTCCTTTGTTATTTTCCTTTTAAAGCTACAGTCAACTCGACGCAGGCTCCTCCTTGGTCTGGATTGAGCAGGGTCAGACGACCACCATGCAAGAGAGCTACCTGCTTAGAAAAGGCTAAGCCGATTCCATGATGGGGATTAGCTGAATTGCGGCTTTGGTCACTCTGATAAAAGAGCTGTTCCGCTCCCAGCAGCATCTCCTCTGAAAATGAAGGGCCGTTGTTCCAGATAGCAAAAACCAACTGGTCCTGCTGCACTGATACCGTTAGCTTGACTTCTTTTTGATCCTGATCTGCATGTTCAAGCGCATTCAGTAAAATATTGAGCAAAGCCCGTTTGAGATAGTCCAAATGAATCGACAAAATCAGACTAAGATCACAATCTTCTTGGAGATAAAAACGATAGCTTTCCTGTTTGCTGAACAGTGCCCAATCGTCCTGGAGATCAGCCAAAAAGTCCCCTAAGGAAAGCTGACTGAACTGATTAGAATCAATCTGAAAAGTCTTAGCGTAATCAATCAAAGAGCCACAATACTCTTCCATCTTGTGACTAGCCTGCAAAATCTCAGCAGCATAGTCTGCCTGTGGATGGCCCAACTGCGCCAATTCCAAGAGCTCAGCGTTCCCTTTAATCACAGTTAGGGGCGTCTTCAAATCGTGCGATGTCGCTGATAGCTGTAAAATCAACTCCTGATTATGCTGCTGCTCTCTTTCTAGAAGACGAGCATTTTCTTGGTGGCTGCTCCGTAAATCGCTATAAACTTCTAGCATTTCCTCAATCCGAAAAAGCTGACTTTGATTTTCTTCTAAAAGCTTCTCGCTCTTTATCATTTTTATTTCCCTGTCGATTTTTCGGAGCAATTTCAAAATATGATAAAAAGTAATCAGCAGCAAGCTCCCTGCCCAAAAGAACAAGGTGAAAAGAACGTGATCACTTCCTTGCGTAAATTCATAGCCTATAAGCACAAAAATCAAAACATGAAAAAAGACGATTTTTAAACTGGTTGTCCAGACTAGGCTTTTGAAATTTCGGGTTCTAATTGCCATCTATAGCCTACTCCTCTCACTGTTGAGATTGCTTGCAGCCCTTCTTGTTTGCATTTTTGACGAATCTGATATACGTATTCTGAGATGGAGCGAAGCTGTGTTTCTGAGCTTTCTGGGTAAAGCAAGGTATGCAGGCGTTCAGCTGAAAAGGTCTGCTTGGGATTGCTAGCTAGTAAATGCAGTAACTTAAACTCTCGCTCTGAGAATTTCAATACTTTACCAAAACAGATAATTTCATAGCGCTCTGGATAAAATTGACAAGAAGCAATCTCAGAATAGCGCTCCTCACGTCTTTCCTCCCGCCGAAGATGCGCCCTGACACGCGCCAGCAATTCTTTGGTCCCAAAAGGTTTGACAATATAGTCATCTGCTCCGCGAAAGAGCCCTTCCACCTTGTCCGCCTCTAACTCCTTAGCCGTCAGAAAGATAATTGGACACGAAAGATGAGGACGAATGTAGGAACACAGCTCAAAACCATTAACAGGCGCCATCATCACATCTAGCAGAATCAAATCATATCCTACAAAATCCGTCAGCTCTAGCTCTTCTATCCGATCAAGCGTCGTCACGTCATAAGCATCGAGCTCTAGGACGTTTTTCACCAGCTTTAAAATGCTCCGGTCGTCATCAACCACCAAAATACGATACTGTCTCATGATTTCCATTATAGCATACCTCTAGCGAACATCTCGTTTCAAGGTTAAGAATATAGCAGAGCCCCAAACCAAAGCTAACCATAACAGCTGTATTCCCAGCCCTGAGAGATCTATTGAATGCTGAAGCTCTTCATACTCAAAAAGATTTAGCGTAGCCAGATCGGGCAGGTATTTTGCTTCTTTGATGAAAGTCGCCAATAAACGGCTGAGACCAATCAAGAGAGGAAAGAGCACCGACACCGGCACAACCCAAGATTGAAATAGCAAAGCGAGGCCAGCAGTTAAAAAAGCCAGAAAAAGATTGCTGAGAAGACCAAAAGAGCTGTAATAGAGGAATTTCCCCAGTAAGGGCCAGCTAAAGTCTAGGTCAAATCGAGCCAGCATAACAAAGAAACAGCTGCCTATCATGACACTGTAGAGAACCAAGAGCAGAACGGCCAGAAAAAGGAATTTCCCAGCCAACCAAGCCTTTCTATTTGATACGGTTAGAAAATTCGTTCGCATCCCAGACTTGACAAACTCCTGGGCAAAATAGAGGGAAGTAAAGATGACGATGACAGGCTGCGCCAGATAGAGAGCATGCAAAGCTTCACTCAGAGCCTTTGTCTGGCCAACTGCTGTCTGACTGTAGTCAAGATTCATCAGAAAAAAAGGAACGACTACCAGAGCCACCAAGGCTGCACCAAGAGCGAGATAGTAAGAACGGAACTTAATCCATTCACTTCTAAGCAGAGCTTTTATCATCAGTATCGCCCTCCTAAGTCCGTCTTCAAAAAGCGCAGAGCGGTCATGCCGCCGATGACTAGTAACCATGCACCAAGTATCAAGAGCCCTTGTGAGGGATTGTTGGCATATTGGGAAGTCGGCGTTGCAGTAAACAACTCTCCTGCTGGCTGTGGCAAATAAGCTCCCCAACTCGTGTGAGCTGCCAGGTAGTTTCCCAGATTATAGATTTGGGGTACGAGAAAAAGCAGAGGAACCAGCATGGTCCGAGCCAATAAACCTAACAAAAACGAAAGGATTCCCAATAAGGTCAGAGATAAGGTTTTCCACAAAATCAGACTCCAAGCCGCCTGATTGAGCAGAATCGGATCAAGCCCTTCCTTTCCTAAAGCCAGATGCATGGCCATATAACTAAAGTAGATTGATAAAAAGCTAGTGGCAAGAGAAAAGCAAGCAAAGGTCATGAGTTTCCCCACAAGCAACTTCAGGCGGTTATTACAGGTCAAGAGACTGGTTCTCAAGCTATGAGACTGAAATTCCATAGCTCCCAAAATTCCAGCTAAAATGACCAAAACCATGACCGCCATAGAAGCCCCGTTGAGACCTAGATATTCCAGCGGATCAATGGCGTTTATCAGATTAGGAACCGTCTCAGGTGTAGCATCCAAGCCGATAGACAGATACTGTCGGCCCTCCAACCAGGATACGACAGGCACCAAGAGCAGCATGAAGGCCATACTCACTCTGAAAGCCTTAGTTGAGCAAATTTTCAACCATTCTGAATGCAATAAGGACATCGTTTCTTTCATCTTAAGCCTCCTCTGTCAAGTCAAAAAAGAGGTCTTCTAGACTGTCTGAATCTTGCAGCACCTCTTCCAATCGTCCCTGCTCAATAATTTGCCCATGATGAATCAAGACTACATCATCTGTCACCATTTGCACCTCTGATAGGATATGAGAAGATAGAAGTACCGTTTTCCCTAAATCAGCCTGCTGACGGATGAACTTTCTAAACCACTTAATCCCACTTGGATCCAGTCCATTGGTCGGCTCATCTAATATAAGAAACTGAGGATCTCCCAGCAAAGCTGCTGCCAAACCCAACCGCTGACCTTCCCCCAGAGACAGGCTTGACAAGAGGTCCTTCCTCTTATGAGCAATCCCAGTCATCTCTAAAACCTCATCGATCCGAGACTTGGGAATAGCATTACTCGCCGCAATAATCCTCAAGTGGTCATAGACCTTTCGATTTGGCAGACCGCCAATGCCGTCAAAGGCTGCACCTACCGTTCTGAGCGGATAGGTCATTGACTGATAGGTTTGCCCATCAAAAGTCGCAGTCCCAGACGTCGCCCGATCTAATCCCAAGAGAATCCTCAAGCTCGAGCTTTTACCAGCACCATTTGGGCCCAGAAAGGCTGTAATCCGCCCGCTTCTAGCTGTAAAAGAAATATCTTCTAAAATCTGCTTGCTGCCATGCTTTTTGCAGACTCCTTCTATTTTCACCATATGTTCCATATTGAACTCCTTTTGATTTTTCTTTAGTATACAGGGGCAAGTTCAGAGAAAGTTCAGACAATAAAAAAAACTTGCCTTACGACAAGTTTCTTTTCTCATTTTTCGACTGCATCCCAGAGCTGGCGGATGCTTTTTTTCTGCACGGGATCGACAAAGTGTGGAGCGATTTCCACCAGAGATTGCAAGACAAAAGCCCGCTCAGCCACATAAGGATGAGGAACAATCAAGTCCGGACTGTATAGCTCTTCCTGTCCTATGTAAAGAATATCCAGATCAATCACGCGAGGTCCCCATTTGATCTCCCGCACGCGCCCTAGATCCGCTTCAATAGTCAAGAGCGTCTGCATTAACTCCTCGGGATTTAGCCAGGTTTCAACTTCAACAACTTGATTGAGAAACGAATCCTGCTCAACACCACCCCAAGGCTCTGTCTCAATACGGCTTGATGCCTGCAACATTCTTATATTTTGCTCTGCCATTTTTTCCAGAGCTACATCCAGATTGGCAGCTGGGCTTCCTTGATTGCTGCCCAGAGCGATAAAGGCTTTCCGCTTTTGGCGCACTAGCTTGACTGAGCAGGTCTCTAAAGGCAGCGGAACCGGTGCCCAAGGCTTCTTGACTTCCAAGCTGACCTTCTGCACCAAAGGATGAGTCAGAAAAATCCGATCAATCAGCTTGTAAGCCAGCGTCTCAATCAAGTCTTCCTTGCTTTCCTGACACCAGTGGGTCAAATCCTGAGCTAATTCTCCATAGTGGATAGAAGATGTCAGGTCGCCTGTTTTAGCAGCCCGAGTCATATCATAGTCCAAAATAAGATCCAGCACAAAACGCTGGCCTAACTCCTTCTCCGCTCCAAACAGACCGTGATAAGCATACACTTCCAAATCCTTAATGCGCAGCTGATCCATTCTCTTATCCTTTCTGATTCCAGTTTCTGCATTTTATCCTTGATAAAACTATCTAACCTTTCCTAACATGCTCCACCACTGATAAGATCAATGTCCCATCAGCTTGTAAGCTTCATTTTTCAGATCCTTATCCGTCGCTAAAACGCCACGCGCTGCTGTAGTAACCGTTGCAGTGCCAGGCTTTCTGACTCCTCGCATATTCATACACATATGCTCAGCTTCCACCCAGACCAGGGCCCCTTGAGCACCCAGATAGTCCATCAAGGCCTCAGCAATCTCTACGGTCAATCGCTCTTGAATCTGCGGTTTCTTGGCATAGACCTCTACTGTTCGGGCCAGCTTGGACAGGCCTGCTACCCGACCATTAGGCACATAGGCGATATGAACCTTCCCGTAAAATGGCAGGAAGTGATGCTCACACATGGAATGAAAGAAAATATCCTTCTCCACTACCATATTATTGTCAATGATTTCAAAAGACTTGGCCAGATGCTCCTCAGCAGTCTCGCCCAGCCCAGCAAAGATTTCCTGGTACATTTTAGCAATGCGCTGTGGCGTCTCCTGCAAACCTTCGCGGCTTCCGTCTTCTCCAACCGCCTCAATAATCTGGGCTACAGCTGCTTCAATTTTCTTCGTGTCCATATATGCTCCTATGTTCATTTTTATTTTTTGATAATTGACTTGACTGAGAAGGACGCTCAGCAAAGTCTAACTTGCGATTCTCAAGGATTGATTTTCTAACCTGAGACAGAAAATAAAGAGAACCCGTGATCAACAAAAGTTCATCTGACTCATGCTCTACTGCTAAATAATCTGCTAAATAATCTGGCCATTCTTTGTAAGACAGGCTTTGCTGCTCAGCCAAGGCTTGCATGCTCTCTTTAGAAAAACTCCGCGGATCAGCAAAGGCTGTCAAGCTTATAGCTGCTTTGGGAATCTTTTGCAGCAGCTCCACCATATCATCCAAGGCCTTGGTTTGGATACAAGCAAATAAAATGTGCTTCTTATAAGTCGGATAATGCTGGTCCAATGTCGCTGCTAACGACCGCAGAGCATGAGGATTATGGGCTCCATCCAGCAAGATGAGCGGCTGATCCAATATTCTTTCCAAACGCCCAGGCCATACAGCAGCAAGCAAAGCCCTCTCAACCTCTGCTTTTGTCAATAAAGGCAGCGACTGCAGCTGACAATATAGGTCACACAAGTGCAGAGCTAGTCCAGCATTATCTGCCTGATGCAGTCCCATCAGAGCTGTTTGATACGAGTCTTTGGCCCGATAGGCATTCGAAAAGGAAAAGCACTCCCCCTTCTCTGACTCTTGATGTTCCACTTGATAAGCTTGAGACCAAGAAAAGAGCGGAGCATCTTTTTCAGCAGCTTTTTGCTCGACTACTGCCAGAGCCTCTGGCTCCAACCTACCGGTCACAATGGGAACTCCATGCTTGATAATGCCAGCTTTCTGCTCGGCAATAGCCTCTAGACTGTCCCCCAGTAAGGCCACATGATCCAGACCTACTGTCGTGATTGCAGTCAGCAAGGGCTGGCAGACATTGGTACTGTCCAAAAGCCCACCCATGCCGACCTCGATAATAGCCACATCCACCTGCTGCTGGGCAAAGTAATCATAAGCTAGGGCAGTTACAATTTCAAACTCAGTCACTCCCTGTAAACTAGAGTCAGCCGCATGCTGGGCTAAGAGTTCTTGATAAAGGCTCAGCAATCGCTGAAGGTCTTGGTCGGAAATCGCATTGCCATTAATGGTAATCTGCTCATTGTAGCTGACTAGATAAGGAGAGGTAAAGGTTCCAATACGCAGGTCTCGCACTTCCAAGAGTTGGCGCAGATGGGCAATGGTTGAGCCCTTGCCATTAGTCCCCGCAATATGAATGACCGGCAGCTGCAAATGCGGATTCCCCCGCAGCTCCAGCAAACGCTCCATCCGCTCCAAGCCAAAATTGGGACTGGCTGTCCGATAGGCTTCCAGCCAGCTTAAATCAGGTAATTCTTGTTTTTTCATCTTACTTATACTGACCTAGATTGAGATCTTCTGTCTGCTGCGCTAGACGAATCGCATCGCCAACAGCTGCAGCCATCCGGTGCTTAGACACTTCGTGCACTCTGACAACTTCAACGCCTCTGCTAGCCGCAAGGCTAGTCAGATGGGCTGAAGCTGTATCACGGTTTTCAAAGCCTTCCTGAGTATCAGGATTGACCTCAAAGCCGTTTTCTTCTAAGACACTAACGAGAAACCGCTTACGAGAAACCCCAAGAAAAATAGGGAAACCAGCCTGATGGAGACTACCCAGCTCCTGCAAAATGAGAAGATTCTCCCGCTTGGTCAAACCGAAACCAATCCCTGGATCCAACATGATATTCTCACGCGAAAGACCGGCATGTTCCGCCACCTTCAAAGATTTCTCAAAACACTTCCACATCAGTTCTGTAATTGGCAGCTCTGCAAAAAGAGATAACTCTTCCTTGCTAAAAGCAGGAGTAAAGCCAAATTCTGGGAAAATCCTTGAGCTGGCATGTTGAGGCCGAGCCATCACTGGATTAAACATGACAATGACTGGCGCGCCATATTCCGCAGCAGTTTCTGCCATCTTTTCATCGCCCAAGAGACCAGTAATATCATTGATGATATCTGCACCCGCAGCCAATGCCGCTGCAGCCACTTCCGACTTCCAAGTGTCCACAGAAATCACAATATCACTTTCCCGACGAATAGCTTCAATGACCGGCACCACCCGTTCTATCTCTTCTTGAATAGCCACAAAATGACTGCCTGGCCGAGTAGACTCACCACCAATATCCAGCATGTGAGCTCCCTCAGAAATCAGCTTTCTAGCCTGAGCCAATGCCGTCTCAACCGTATTGTAGCGCCCACCATCTGAAAAGGAATCCGGCGTCACATTGATAATGCCACAGAGGCCCGTTCGGCCATTTGGAGCAATTGCTTTTAGATTCACCATTTGACTTTCATCTCATTTCTATCGGCTGCCCTGCTCTTCAACAAAAAAGGCACACTCATCTAGTGTACCGCAAAGCTCTCAGCAGATGCAGCATCCAGTCCTATGAACTGCACTCGACTTCACAAGAAGACCTTATCCAGCCCCTTGTTTCATTTACCATTTTACCATAATTCTTCTATTTGACAAAACACTTTCTAAAAGCAAAAGGGTAAAAGGCTGAGAATAATCATATTTCGGAGAATATGGGCCAGCATAGACAGCTCCAAACGCTGAAAATAAGGTCTGAGGAGATGGGCAAAGGCTAGTCCCAAAACCAGATAAGACAAAAAACACAGAGTTTCCTGAGGATTTTTCGCAAGGGAAAAGCAGAGCAAACCTAGTGCAATCCCCCAGCTCTTCCGATAGCGAAGAGACCAGTCCTTGTCAACAAATTTCGGTGCCACAGGGGATAAAACGGCGATGTCAATCCCCAGAAGCAAAAGAGAAGATGACAGAAAACTCTCCGTCAGCATCTGCTCCACCGTCTGTCCTGACTGCACCTCCTTGCCACAAAGCAGAAGAACCCCCGCAGCATTGACCAAAATCATCAAAAAATACAAGAAAAGCAAGTGTCGATAGTTGCTTGACTGACGCAAGGAACCTTTGATTTCCTGAAGTTCTCTGGCAAAATAAAAGGCACAACAAAAAAGCAACCCCAGCAAGCCCACTATAAACAGCAGATTAGCCTGACTAAAGACCAAGCGATGAGGCATTGGATGAAGCATGAGCAGCAGTCCCGTCTGAGTCAACATAGCCAGTAGTAACAATTGAATGATTTTTTCTAATTTCAGCATATTCTCTCCATTCTTCTCTTATCATTATAGAAGAAGTAAGAGCAAGCTGGTAGAAATCCCCTCAAATGTCCTAATTTGTGCCTCAAATGACAAAAAAAGCAGATATTCTCTGCTTTCTTACTTGTTCACCAAACCTGTCAGTATCATAATGAGTACTGCAACTCCATTTCTCAGCATGTGTGCCAAAATAGACATTTCCAAACGCTTAAATATGTAAGCAACCGCAGCTAAAACAGCACTCATACCTGCATATATAACAAAACTGCCGATATTGGTCGGACCATGAAAAAGACCGAAAAGAATAACTCCTACAACCAATCCCCAAACATAATGCTTGGTAAAAATCTTCTGAGGAATCAGGCCGCGAAAGACCACTTCCTCCAAAATAGGAGCCTGAATCACGGCTCCTACCACTAATAAAATCTTGGGTACATGCTGAAATAAAGCATTCAAGGCATCCTGATTGGCAGTAGAAATAGCCTGACCTTCTAGTAGCATGATAATTGCTCCCAGCATGTTGACGCCAATCATGACAACATTAGAAACAGCTAACCAGCCAAACGAAGACCATTTAAAAAAGCTAAAGTCAAGGCTCAGCAGTTCTTCTTGCTTAGCCATTCTCAGAACAAAAAAGACAATCAAAAGATATACAACCAGCACAAAGATAGTCTGTCCTACTGAAAAATTCTTCTCAGAAGAGGTCATCTGTCGGATAAATATAAATGGTATCTGGCTGAGAAATAAGACAAACAGAGTCAGTAGGATATACTCTAATTTTTTTAGAATTTCTTTCATATCTTCCTCCTTTTCCTTCCTAGTATAGCTCAATTTTCTCTTTTTGTATAGCCAATTCTTAACTGCAAGCATCTTGTATATCACGGGTTGGGAACTAATACTGATAGTGACTATGAGATCGAATCGCTCAGTTTTTCCAAGGCCAACAACCAAGAAAATTCTTTCTTAACGCATACAAAAAGCCCAGTCAAACTGGGCTTTTTGATTTTCTTAATTTATTGATTTTTGAATCGTTCGACATCACGCGCGATGACCAATTCTTCGTCAGTCGGGATAACCAAGACTTTGACCTTGGCATCAGGATTGGAAATCACGCCTTCTGCACCACGCACATTCTTTTCTGGGTCTACGTCACAGCCAAACCAAGAAATACCATTAATAACCAATTCACGAATGGTCACAGAATTTTCACCAATTCCTGCGGTAAAGATGATAGCATCAGCTCCATTCAAAACAGCAAGATACTGACCAATGTATTTCTGAATCCGGTCTACAAAAATGTCGTTGGCTAATTGAGCCTTGGTATCACCTGCCCGCATCGCTTCATGGATATCGCGCATATCACTTGACTTCTCAGAAACTCCAAGCAAGCCAGATTCACGGTTCAAGACACGGCTAATATCTTCTGGAGTATTAAAGTCATCAGTGTATTGCATCAGGTAAGGAATGATAGCGGGGTCGATATCTCCTGTACGCGTTCCCATCATGACGCCGCCAAGTGGTGTGAATCCCATAGAGGTATCTACAGAAACGCCCTTGTCAACTGCTGTGATAGAAGCTCCATTACCGATATGGCAGGTGATAAGCTTGAGTTCTTCAATCGGACGTCCCAAAACTTTAGCAGCTTCCTTGGCTACATACTCATGGCTGGTCCCGTGAGCCCCGTACTTGCGAACCTTGTTTTCAGTGTAATATTTAGTCGGAATCGGATAGCGATATGCTTTTTCCGGCATAGTTGTATGGAAAGAGGTGTCAAAGACTACCACGCTGGTGATATCTGGCAAAATTTCTCTAAACGCACGGATGCCTGCAGCATTGGCCGGATTATGCAATGGAGCCAGAAGAGACAACTCCTCTACCTTTTGAATCACTTCTTCATCAACGAGGGCTGAATCCTTAAAGTATTCACCGCCAGCCACAACACGATGACCCACACCGGTAATCTCATCATAAGATTCAATGATATTAAAGCGTTTCAAATCATCCAGCAAAATTTTTACGGCCTGCGTGTGATCTTCAATATCAAGAACCTGCTTCTCTGACCGACCATCAAACTTCACTGTTGAAATAGAATCCTTAAGACCAATCCGTTCCAGCAAGCCCTTAGCCAAGACTTTTTCTTCCGGCATCAAATAGAGTTGCCATTTTAAGCTTGAGCTTCCTGCATTAATAGAAATTGTTTTCGACATTTCTTCACCTCTTTAAGCGTTTTCAAAATTATTATATCAAAATTTTGTTTGAATTTCACTATCTTTGTACCAGTTTTGAAAACTTTGGCGGAATTTAAACATTTCATCATGATCCTGCAAATCTCGCAACGGATAGATAAAAGGCTGAATGTTATTCGCTTCTTGCTTCCTCAAGACAAAAAGAGTTTTGGCATGCTTACTGCTTGAGAAAATAGACTCTGGCAAAGTTATCATCGCGATAAACTGAGCCTTGGCTAGGAGCCATTTTTTCAGCAGAGGAGCTTGAGCGCTGGTCAAGAGGTCATTTGGCGCCAGAAATATAGCATAACCACCTGGCTTCAGATATTTGAGCGACTGCTCCATCAGGAGATGATGGGCATAGGTATGCTCATCCCGGCTAGCCACCTCATAGCGGGAGGCGATACTATCGTCTGGATAATAACCGACCGGTAAATCACTGATAATGATATCACTCTCTTTCAGAACCTGAGGCCGAACTGCATCCCCCTGAGCAAAGTGAGCCTTAGAGTTCATAACCTCTGCAATGCTGGCAGAAAGGTCAATTAATAAATCATCTAGCTCCAGACCTAAGTAGTCAATCTTCTTTCGGGTATGATTGAGAACAGTCTCCGCCAAATTTCCAGTCCCACTGCCGATTTCTAATACATCAGCTTCCTCTCCGTGTGCCAGCTGATCCAATAAGAAAGTAATCAGAAAACCAATTGTGTCAGGTGTGAATTGATGATTGACCTGCATGGGCTCCGTCTGGGCAGCCTTCATTAGGATAAACTGATAGGCTCTCCGCCACTCTTCCTTGGTCAAATGCAGAGCGCGGATTTTTTCATCGTTAGTCAGAACTTCTTGTAAGTCCGTATCTCCATCTAGGTAAATACCGTTCTGCTCAATCAGAGCATCGTAAAAATTGGTCGCCAGAGCGTTTTGGATATTCTGGACGTTTTCGAGAATCAGAGTATAAGCTTGTTCTATCTTTTCAAAATTCATGGAATCCTCCGTTCATCCTATCATACCAAAAATAAGGCCCCTTTCCAAGATATATAAAATTACAAAGATTTTACAGTTATATTAGTCCGACTTACCAGCTTTGTCCGAAACCGCTCTCTCCTTTTTGTCAGTTGCTTTCTTGTCTTCCTTAGCTTTATCCTCATCCTTCTTAGAAATGACAAAAGTAAAAGAATAGGAATGACCGCTGCTGAGCCGACTGCTGATTTCCAGTTCCTTCCCTTCCTTACGGTAGGCCGCCTTGCCTTGCTCAAACTCCATCTCACCGCTATCATCCTTGGCTGTAGCTTTTGTCAGAACTGCCATTGCATAGGCTTCCGTCCTTTCCCTGTTGAAAAGCTGCAAACGCTGACTGCTGACTTGACGGTTGAGATAAAACTGCAGGAGCAGGCTAAAGACAGCAGCCATCAATAGCGCATACAGTAAAATACCCGCCTCAACTTTCTTCTTCCACACGATAGACGAACTCCCTCTCTAAGCCTTTTTCAAAGCGAAAATGAAGATGGACAAGCTTACCGTCCTGACGCACATCAGCTGCTTCCAAACCATAAATCATCGGCTGGTAGCCGCGACCACTCTTATCTGTTTTACGGAAATCATCGCCCTTAGATTTACCCAAGGCCAGGTCCCTGCCATCTTGTCTGATGTAGATTTTATTGTCTTCTACCTTGTCAAATTGACTTCGCGAAAGCTCCGTCTCCAGTTGGTCGGTAAACAAAAGCCACTCTTGCTGCTGATTGTTTTCCTGCTGATGCAGTTCTGAAGATAAGAGCTGGGTCATGGCCTGAAAGACTAACACACCGCCACTGAGAACCAGCAAGGCTACTAAAGCCTCCAAGAGAGTAAAGGCCTTGACTTTAAGGTTTTTGGACACGAATAACTACCTCCCCTTCGTGATAGACCAGCAGCTGCTTATCTGTCTTAAGCTGACGCACTGCAATTCCATTGATATGAAGCTCTTCTTGTCCTGTTTGAAGGGCCATACGAGCTACCCGAAGCACCTCTTCCTGCTGCAGAAGGATCTGCTGCTCCTTACGAGACCGGCTAATCTGTCCCAAAAGCAGACTGGCAATAGCCGCAAAAACTGCCATGGCCACCAGAGCTTCCAGCAGAATGCTAGCCTGAAGATGTCGTCTTTTTAAACTTTCCGTTGCCCATATAAAGCTGGTAAACAACTGTCCTGTCCTCCGTCTGAAAAGTAATTTTGCTGAGTGATGAATTCCCACCGGATCGGTCAAACTGAATGACCTGCTGCTCATGTTCCTGCAAAGTTTGTGGAAAGCCCAGCTCTTGATAACCATTGGAAACCTGCCGTCCTGAAATCTTCAGAGAAAGCTTCTCATGACCGGCTAAGCTCAGCCTCTGCGTCTCTTGGTAGAGCCTCTCAAACTCTAAAAAGAAGAGTTGCTCTTGAACCTGATTGAAACCATCCCTGACCGAGCCAGACAAGCCCAGTAAGAGAAAACTCACAACAAAAAGAACGAGGAGACTTTCCAGCAGCGTAAAAGCCTTAATTGGCAACCGCTTGAGTTTCGCCACTGTGTTTTCCATAGTAAGCCTTATAAGAATCTGCCTGTTTCTGGCTGATATTTCCTGCGCTGATTAGCTTGCTCAGACTAGCCTTTTCATTGGTATTCTTCAATTCATACAGCTCCGCCTGGCTTTCTACCACCTTGACCACCGCTGCAGTTCCTGTATCTGAAACAGCATCTTTTTGCTTGGTCAGATTAGGCACAAAGAGCAGCAAGAGTACGCTGATAACCAGTAAGACAATCAGCATTTCCACAAGGGTGAATGCTTGAACTTTTAAGGTATTAAGTTTTTTCATTACAAATGAACCTCCATATTCTGATAAATGGGCAAGAGCATTGCCGCATAAAGTAAAACAATCACTAAGGCAACAAAAATAAATACTAGGGGCTGAATGAAATTCATGGCCCGGTTGATACGTAGGAAAAATTCCTCCCAAGTCTTTTCAGCATAGACTTCCAGTTCACTCCCCAGCTTGGACTTGACCTCACCATACTCGATCATCAGGGACAATTCTTTCTTAAAGAAAGGATAGCTTGCTACCTTGTCCGCATAGCCTTGACCACCTTGTAATGCAGCAGCCATATCTTCTCCGATTTCCTGAAAGAGCTGGGAGGGCTGCTCCCGCATAATCGCAAAAATCTGACTCAGTTCCAGGCCCTGACCAATCATATTTCCCCATTCACGAGCATAATAAGCGGTCAAGTAGGCCTGGACCAAACGTCCAATAAATGGCAGAGCTGCTAGTTTGCTGAAAAAACGAATCTTGGAAGACTTTCGATAGTAAAAGACAGCCAATGAAACCAAGACAGCTAAAGCAAGGCTGCTCCATAAAAAGATCTGAGGCTGGTGATTAATCAGCTGAGTAGCTAGATTCTGGCTGTCCAATTGAGGCAAAAGATAGTTGCGTAATCCCAACATGATAAGGACCAAAAAGCCCAGCAGCATGAGAGGATAGGTCCCTACCTCTATCAATTTTTTCTTAACCTTGGACAGATTTTCCAGATAGGTCTCAATCTTGCCCAGACTAAGTGTCAGATTGCCATGTAGCTCAGATAAGGACAGCTGGGTTACAACGCTGTCGGAAAATCCCAGTCGACTGACAATCTCTGAAAAGGACTGACCAGCTGACAAGCCTGCCCGCATTTCAGTGACATATACTTCCTCCAGCAAGGCACTTCGCCTCAGAAAGTCTACAATCTCTGCTAAGTGAAAACCGCTGCTAAAGAGATTATGAAAGAGCTCAATAATCTTTTTCTGCTTAGGCGTAGACAATTTTTTCGGTCTGCCTTTGCTCAGCACTGATATGTCCTTCTGCAAAAAGCTGATCAATCTGCTGATTCCAGACTGCGGCTTCGTGCTCTTGATAGTTTTGACTGACAAAATCAACGACACCTCCTCCCCCAATTAAACGCTGGTAACAAACACCTTGAAGCACCATTCTTAGCTCGTCCTCACTAACGCCTAATTCCAAAAGCCGCTCATAGACACCGCGAACACTCTTGGCATGAATTGTTGAAAAGACCGTGGCCCCAGTTAGACTTGCCCGAACCACTGCTCTAGCTGTCTCTCGATCACGGATTTCCCCGATAATCAAGAGATCAGGACGATGTCGCAGAGACAGCTTAATCAGACTGTCATAAGTCATGCCAATGGTTTCGTTTAGCTGCAGCTGCAGCATAGCCTCTTGCTTAATCTCAACCGGATCTTCAATTGACATGACTTGCTGACCAGAAAATTTAAGCTGAGCCAAATGGTACATCAAAGTCGTCTTGCCACTGCCGACTGGACCCGAGAAAAGATAGAGACCGCGAGCCTGAATTTTCTTGCGCAGCTCCGGCAATTGCTCAAACCAAAAGCGTAGCTCCCTGTCTTCATCATGCAGAAGTCGGATGACCAGACTTTCAAAACCACGGTAATCACCAACTGTTGACAGCCGGATTGAAACCTTGGCTTCCTCACAGTCATAATCGCAAGACCCCAGCTGACTGCGGCGCTTCTCTCCAACATTCATACCTGCGACAAACTTAAAGTGGCTAATAACAGCAGACAGAAGCTCAAAATCATAAGTTTTTATAAAGCGACGTTCATCACCGATTCTCATATAAAGCTCATAGCAAGTACTTTTAGGAATAAGGTAAATATCTTGCGCCCCTTCTTGCCGAGCCTGCCTGATCATTTCTTTTGCAATTTCTTGAACCATACATCCTCCTCACCTTACTATTCGCAAAAAATCCAGAAAAAGAAAAAACAGCGGAAGAAACTTAACTTCTAACAAGTTAGGTCTCTTCTGCTGCTCTATTATCAGATTTGCAAAATATATTCTATCGATTTAAAGAGGCTTAGCGGATTTTAGTTTGACTGAGCAAGCTCGGTGCTTTTCAAGGCCGTTCTGCTTAGTATAGCCTGGCCGATACTTGCTCTTAGGAATCTTGCATTCATTCTCCAGCAAAAACAGCGAGTGATACTGCTGAACATTCTCATCGCACTCCTCGCACCAGCGCTGATCCTCCGGATCCCAAAAAATTGTCATTAAATCACTGCGGCTCTTATACAAAGGTGACTGGTCTGCCATTTGCAGCCAACGGCTTTTATAATATTTAAGGGCTTGATAATAATCATCGAAGTGCTTCTTTGCAACGACATCTTCTTCCCAGCCATCCAGGAACCACCACGGTTCATAGTCCCCGTACATCTCAATTACACAATACATACTCGTCCTCTCTTTGTACCGTATATTATATATGAATTCTTTGACGAACAAAACTATTTTGCTCAAAATCAGAAAACAAGAACTTTATTGGAACAGAGACAAGCACATCGCTCTTCATAATATGAAGAGTAACCTCATGGATAGTGTTCTTAACCATGCGAACAAATAGTGTCGGACCATTTGAACATATGACAGACTTCTCAACATCTAGAAACTGAGTAAGTCCTGATTTAACATAAACACAGGCTTTCTATTTTAACGGTTTGTGAAATAAACCTCAATCTTTTTATTCAAAAAAGGTGAGACAAATGTCATTTTGTCCCACCCTATTGTCTGCATGATCTTAAGCAAAATTTTCATCTTGCTTGTTTCTGCATTATAAAGTTTCTAAAGCAATCATTGTAGTCACAGCTGCGTCATAGTAATTGTCTGACGGCAAACCTTGCATGAAGAGATATTTATTCTGCTGAACTAATTTGCGGAATTCAATGTTGTTATTAGCCGCATAGAATACTGGAGCAGTAAAGCTGCCAGCCTGATTGCTATTGAGAGCCTTGCCTTTCAGATTATAACCAGCATAAATCTTTTCTTGATTGAGGAAGAAGTTCAACATCTTCTTCAGCATTTTTTGACTTTTTTCATCCTTGCTTTGAGCCAGGTTGTAAGGGAGGCGGCAAGCGTTATAAGAATAATAGCCATCATTTGCAGACTCTACTGTATCAGGCTCAGCAGCCCGAACTTTGTCACCCTCAACCCAGATAAAGTCTGGTATCAAACCAGTCTTGTTATCAGCGCTGATTGCTTCAAGTTTGCTGAGCATATTATCTCGGATTGTCAGCCACTGCTTATCTTTGGTCAACTCATAGAAAGCCTGGAACTGTTGCGGCAAGGTATCAGAAGTCCGCATGAGATTATAAAATTTCGATTCTGCATTTGCCCAGTTCCCAACCGTCAAAACGCCATTGCTTTCATTATAGTTATAAGCCAAGACATCTTTCAGAATAGCCTGAGCCTGAGCTTGGTATTCTTTAGCCTTGTCCGGCCACTGTTTAGCCGCCTGAATCAAAGCATAGGCAATGTAGAGATCGCCGTCTGTAGCATTGTTTTCGTCTTCATGATTGCTCTTCCCGTCCTTAATCGTCTGCTTCCAAGACATGAGTTGGGTATCTTTCAGACGATGAGCTAGATAATATTGGTAGAGCTTTTCAAAATCAGAAGAACTGGCATCGCCTTGCTTAGCTGCATCCACAGCAATCACCATGCCATAACCCTGTGCCTCAGACAGCACAACATCTTCAGTCTTACTGTTTGTCGTCCTAATATAAGACAATTTGTCCTTGGTTACGACATATTCTTTAGACCATTGGCTGTATATCTTCTTTTTGATATTAGGAGTACTGCCCATGCGGGTGTACAAGAGGATACTAGCCAAGACAGCCAGAATTATCACAAACCAAATAAATCTTAATCTTGTTCTTTTCACACTTTCTCCTAACCTGCAAATCGTTTTGTTTTAACCCACTTGGTTTCTTTCCGCTTCAAAATCTTGTCCAAGATAACAGATCCTACTGCATCTAAAGAGACAACGATAAAGAGCTGAGAGTAAGTCAAATAGGACACAAGGGCCAGCCAAATCTGTTTGGTTGTCGCCTGTCCAAACTGAGAAGCCAGGGCGATATTGATCTGCAAAAGATAAAGCAAAATCATCAGAAGCCAGTTAAAGAGCATCAGCTGGACGATATAGATATTCTGAGCATCAAAAGCGAAAGGAATCCGCACATCCGGGATAAAGAGCTGGGTAATCATCGCCGCTACATTGGCAAAGAAAACCAAGTCAGATAAGACAATCGCCAGATTGAACCAGAAGAAGATACAAGAATAATTAAACACTTCCAGTTTCACGCGCCAGTTACCGCCGCTAAAGAGATGCTTGAAGTTGTCAATAACCACCTCGTAATTTCCCTTAGCCCAGCGCTTACGCTGCATGTAGTAGGACTTGAGGGTCTCAGGTTCTTGCTGGAAAGCCTCTGAGTTATAAGCCAAGGCAATCAGCTTGCCGCTCTGCATAATCTTAAAGGAAATTTCCGTGTCCTCTGTCAAGGCACCGTTTTTCCAACCACCAATACTCTTAACAAACTCCGTGTTAATCAAGAAGTTCGTACCTGGAATCCGTCCAATCTTGAAGAGATGCCACATACCTACGTGGTAAACACGCTGAGTCACAACGATTTCTTGGTTGATACAGCGAGTCAGGAAGTTCTGGTTGGCATTGCGGGTCTTATTGCGTCCAAAGGAAGCAACGTGACGTTCTGGATCTTCTAAGACTTTCTTGACTAGGAAGTAGAGGGCATTCTTTTCTGGCATGGCATCCGCATCATAGACACAGATATATTCACCTTTGGCCATCTTCAGGGCATCATTCAGCACCCCTGCCTTACCTCCCGTACCAGTACGATCTGTAATTATAACATTGCGTCCAGCATACTCAGGCATCGCCTGTACTTTCAGCATTTCCTGATAGGTATCGTCCGAGCAGTTGTCCGCAAAGAGCAGCACTTCCACTCGGTCATGAGGATAGTCCAAATCCAGAATGGCCTTAGTTGTCTGAGCGATAACCACATCTTCATTGTGGGCTGGGACAACGACTGTAACCATAGGATAATGTTCCAATGGGCTGGTATCCACGTTGAAGTCACTGCGTTTCATCCAGAAATGCACGGAAGAGCATAGAATAACCAAAGCCCAAGCCAGAGACATCCAGATGGAGAACAGAGTGACAATCATAATAAGTTGACTAATCATGACGAGTCACCGCCCTAAAATTTTTATTGACCCGATTGTAAATAACCAGATAATAAATGAAGAGGACCAAAAAGCTAATAGCAAAAAAGATACTTAGCACCATAGAGATGATAAAAAATACTTCTGTTAAAGACATGTGTTTACCTCCTAGTATTCTACGATAATGTCGGTTTCAAGCTGACGCTCCAGATTGCTCAAAGCGTCATCAAAATTATGGAATTTGTCAATGTTTTGAGCGTTCAATTTTAAACTGCCGGACTGAAACTGAATTTTTTGGTCAGTTTTCTTATTCTCAAAGTGCATCATCGTTAAATCGTCACGCACTTTCTCTTGGAAATATTCCTTGACTTCCTGATCCAGATCTTCTACCAGAACGAGAAAGTTACCATTGGATACATAGTAAACTGTTTCTACATTCTGGAAGTCCCAGTTAAGCAGCCGTAAAATTCTCTTGAGCATCCGCTTGTACTCCCGAGAGTGAATTTGATAAAAATGATGATTGTGTGCCCAATGGACCAGCAAAGCCTGAAAGGCTGGAGCTTGTTTCTGATTTACTTTCTGAACCATTTCTTCATAAGCCTCAGCAGCATCTTCACTGTCATCCTGCACTAATCCCAAGCGCTGATGGAGATAGAAATTCACTCGGCTGGTCAGCCAAGCGCTGACAGGGAAGACATAAAGCAAGAAGAGAACTTGATTGTCCGGTAGGTAGGTTACATCAAAGAGCAAGATCAGAGTTGCGATAACCACACCCAGAATCATAGCCCATGTCACCAAGAGATCAGATAGGACAAAGACACTAAAAATACCTAATAAAATCAGCGCGATTCCGATATAAAATATGTTAGCTGCAAAATTCCAACTGTAGAAAAGAATTAGTCCAATTGCCAGTACAAAGACTGCTAATGATTTTTCTAGTCCTTTTTTCCTAAACATTTTTTACTCCTGTCTTAAATTCTTCCGGCCTAGCCGTCTGCTTAAAATAGTGGGCAATAGCTTGAGCAATCCGCTCAGAAGCCTTACCGTCACCATACGGATTGCTGGCTTGGGCCATTTCCTGATAGAGTGACTCATCTGTCAGCAGGGCTTCCATTGCCTCTGCTACTGCTTGAGTTTCTGTACCGACCAGCTTCAAGGTGCCGGCTTCAACTCCTTCTGGTCTCTCTGTTGTATCACGAAGTACCAGTACAGGTTTACCTAAGGAAGGTGCTTCCTCTTGTACTCCGCCTGAGTCTGACATGATAAAGTAGCTTTTAGCTGCGATATTATGGAAATCCAACACATCCAAAGGCTCAATCAGATGAATTTTCTCATTGTCACTCAGAATTTCTCTAGCCGCTTCCTGAACCGCTGGGCTCAGGTGAACAGGATAGACAATTTCCACATCATCATGGGCATCTACAATCTGTCGTAGAGTTCGAAAGACCCTTCTCATCGGCTCGCCTTGATTTTCCCGGCGATGCATGGTCACCAAAATCATCTTGCGAGCTGGATCAATACGATCAAGCACCTCATGCTGATAATCAGCCTGGACGGTCAGCTTGAGAGCGTCAATAGCTGTATTTCCTGTCACAAAAACTGTTTCTGCCGGATGGTTTTCCTTGAGCAAGTTAGCCTTACTCTGATCCGTTGGCGCAAAATACAAGTCCGTCAAAGAGTCAGTCATCTGACGATTCATCTCTTCTGGGAAAGGAGAGTATTTATTCCAAGTCCGCAAGCCAGCTTCCACGTGGCCGATACGAACTTGATTATAAAACGCTGCAAGACTAGCCGCAAAAGTTGTTGTCGTATCACCGTGCACCAACATAATATCTGGCTTGTTTTCCTTTAAGATATCATCCAGCTTATGCAGGATCTTGACAGTAATATCTGTCAGGGTTTGATTCTTCCCCATAATATCCAAATCATAATCAGGCTTAATCTTAAAAGTTTCAAGTACCTGATCCAGCATCTGACGATGCTGAGCAGTCACAACTGTTGTTGTCTCAAACAAGTCTGCCTGCTTCTTCAGTTCAATAACCAGTGGAGCCATCTTAATTGCTTCTGGACGAGTTCCAAAAACAACCATTACCTTAATTTTCTTCATTTTTCCTCACCAAAAATCAACATTGTTATATTAACTTTTTACTAAAAAATGTTTGTTTTAAGTAACCTTAGTTATTTTACCATCAAGCGTTTCAATAATCAAAGCATGAACTATTATTTTATACTTTCTTAATAGTAATTTACATGTTGGTAACTTATTTAAGATTATTTTAATTTTCTTAACTTAATTGTAACTTAAAATTGCTGAAATTTTTCGGTTTTCTCAAAAAAATAAATAAAAAGGAAAGAACTTATAGGCTTAAAGTCCTATTTTATGCAGAATTTTGTGTTTTTTACCTATATTTTTTAATCTTTATTCATTGTAATAAAATATTATTCTATTTGTAATCTAATTGTTTTCTATTCTTTATATTTCAAAATCTTCCCTTCATGAATGAGCTAGCTAGATAAACGCCAGCTATCGTTCTCTACAAACTTCGACCACCACCATTAAAACCAACCTCCTCTTTTTTTAAATTTCAAACCTCTCCTCCTACTATTTTAGGATTTTTAAAATAGTATAACCTAGCGCTATCATACTACAAAAAACCAGCTACCTCCCTGATTAAAAATAAATATGGCATCTTGCATCATAGAAAAACTGAAATAGAAAATCTCGAGTGTTTCTTCTATAGTTGTTTATCCATAACGGAGAACTTAACAACAACTTTCTAAGTATATTATAGGATGGTATTTAGTAGCGAGCAAGAAATTATCGGCTGCAACAAAAAATCCCTCCCGATTTTCGGGAGGGAAGGTTCTTTATTTAAGAACAATATTTTCTTCAGTTTCAAATCCACCTGGCAGTTCTGTCACTTCGTCGATAATTTCAACTTCATTGACAGCCTGAGGCTCCAGATTGCGGTAGCGAGCCATACCAGTACCAGCTGGGATAATCTTACCGATGATAACATTTTCCTTGAGTCCGAGCAGGTGGTCTTTCTTACCGCGGATAGCAGCATCTGTCAGGACACGAGTTGTTTCCTGGAAAGAAGCTGCAGACAGGAAGCTGTTAGTTTCAAGGGAAGCTTTGGTAATTCCCATGAGGACTGGACGAGCTGTCGCAGGCACACCACCTGAGATAACCACATCACGGTTAGCATCTGTAAAGTCTGTGATATCCATGAGAGTTCCCATAAGAAGATCTGTATCTCCTGGATCCATGACGCGCACCTTGCGAATCATTTGACGAACCATTACCTCAATGTGTTTGTCGCCGATTTCTACCCCTTGGCTGCGGTAAACTTTCTGTACTTCAGCAAGCAAGTAAGTTTCAACAGACAAGACATCACGGACAGCCAGCAAGTGCTTAGGCTGGATAGAACCTTCAGTCAAGGCTGCACCACGAGAAACTTGGTCGCCCACTTCTACCTTCATGCGGGCTGTAAATGGTACCACATATTCACCTTCGCCAGTTTGGCCTTTAACAAAGACCTTCTTGGTACGAGTAGATGCATCTTCTTCGATAGCAGTAACTTCACCCTTGACTTCAGTGATGACCGCTTCCCCTTTCGGATTGCGGGCTTCAAAGATTTCTTGGACACGAGGAAGACCTTGCGTGATATCGGTATTAGAGGCAACACCACCCGTGTGGAAGGTACGCATGGTCAGCTGTGTACCAGGTTCCCCGATAGATTGGGCAGCGATGGTTCCGACTGCTTCACCAACTTCAACCGCATCACCAGTCGCCAAGTTGATACCATAACAGTGACGGCAGACACCGTGACGAGTGTTACATGTAAATACAGAGCGGATAGTCACTTCTTCCACACCAGCATTGACAATTTCACGCGCCTTGTCTTCTGTAATCAACTCATTTGGACCGATGATCACTGCACCAGTTTCTGGATGTTTAACAGTTTTCTTAGTGTAACGACCATTGAGACGCTCTTCGAGAGACTCGATCATCTCTTTTCCTTCTGCGATAGAACGGATCAAGAGACCACGGTCTGTTCCACAGTCGTCCTCACGGATGATAACGTCTTGGGCAACGTCAACCAAACGACGAGTCAAGTAACCTGAGTCGGCTGTCTTAAGGGCCGTATCGGTCATACCTTTACGGGCACCGTGAGTTGAGAAGAACATTTCGAGTACTGACAAACCTTCGCGGAAGTTTGAAAGGATTGGCAATTCCATGATACGTCCGTTCGGAGCAGCCATCAGACCACGCATACCGGCAAGCTGTGAGAAGTTTGAGATGTTACCACGGG
>CAUSZI010000033.1:0-23799 GCA_963536045.1 uncultured Streptococcus sp. | reverse complement strand
GTCACCATATTTACTGCTTCAGAAAGCGGCACCAGATAGTCAGCCCCTTCCTGCTGGAGCTTTGTAATGGAGCGCTCAATGTCAGAAGCCATCTGGGACGGATCATAGACCACATAAGCTTTCTCAATGATATTACTGGCAAAGAGCTGCATACCAAGAGAAGAGCCCAGAGCATCCATATCCAGATTTTTATGTCCGACTATAAAGACCTGATCCACACTCTTAATCTTATCAGAGATCGCAGTCATCATAGCCCGAGTTCGGGTGCGCGTGCGCTTAACAGCTGACGCCGTTCCTCCACCAAAGAAAATTGGGTTCATGTTGTCATTATTTTCTTTGACAACAGCTTGATCCCCACCGCGAACTTCAGCTAAGTTGAGGTTAAGCAGGGCTACACGACCGATTTCATCATGATTGCCATCGCCATAAGAAAAGCCCATACTGAGTGTCAGCGACAGCTCTCGATTTTTAGCTTCTGTCCGAAATTGATCAATGATAGAAAATTTATTTTCCATCAGCTGTTCCAGCACTGTGTAATCCGTAAAAAGATAGAACCGATCCATGCCAACCCGACGGTAAAACATGTGAAACTGCTCAGAAAATTCTGCTACGAAGTTGGCCACAAAGCTATTGATATGACTGATATCCGTGTCAGAAACGACATCTTCTAAATCATCATAATTATCCACCGAGATAATCCCGATCACCGGGCGCGTTGTTACCAGACCAACAGTGGCTTCGTATTCATTGGATGCATCAAAAAAATAAAACACACTGGATGCACGGTCCAAGTAAACCGAATATTTCTTGTCTCCAACCGTAGCATAATGACCAGAGTCTGAATAAGCAGCCTTCATGATATTCTTGAGCATATCTGCATCAAAATCACCATCTTCAGTTGTAAAAATCAGTTCTGCATAGGGATTAAACCACTCTACATCACCATTATCTTCACTGATTTTAATGACACCAACTGGCATCTTATCCAGCAAGGAAGCGAGGCTTCCTTCTGCTTGATGATTTACATAATGAATCTGCTCTATCTCATCTAGCTCTGATACTCTCTGTTGCTGGATAAAAAGCACAATCAAAAGAGCCAGCACAAGCATAAGAGAGGCTAGCATGGCTAAACTATCACCAAAAAGCCTCAGACAGATGGCTAAGATTATAAAGGAAATTAGACCCGCCATCGCCAAGTGAATTGGGGCAAAACGAAATTTTTTCATCATAGACCTCTTATTCCGCCATTTTACCATAAATCCAAGAAAAAAGCGAATTTCTCCCAACAAGTAAAGCATTTAAGAAGGGTAAAGAAAGCTAAAAACAGCCTTTCAAAGTTTACAATCTTGTAAACCTCTTGTAAATTTACACAAAAAGGCTGCTTCCCAAAGGAAACTAAGCCTTTTAAAAGAGTTACTTCGCTTGATTTTTAGAAATGCTTCTAGACTTGCCTTCTAAGTAAACCATCAAAATAGAAATATCTGCTGGATTGACACCAGAAATACGACTAGCCTGACCAATTGTTTCTGGATTGATTTTCTTAAACTTCTGTCGCGCTTCTGTCGCAATCGAGTCAATATCATCCCAATCAATGTTAGCTGGAATCCGCTTCTCTTCCATACGCTTCATCTTTTCAACCTGATCGAGAGCTTTGGAAATATAGCCTTCGTACTTAATCTCTGTCTCAATCAGCTCGATAATCTTCTCATCAAGCTCCTCTGCAGCCGGACCAATGAACTGAACCACATCTTGATAAGACACTTCTGGACGTCTCATAAATTCTTTGGCAGTCACTGCATCCGTCAGAGGCTTAAAGCCAAGCTCTTCTACTTTAGCGTTGGTTTCCTTAATAGGCTTTAGTTTGATAGATTCCAAACGCTTCATCTCATTATCAAACTGATTCTTTTTAATCTCGAAACGAGCCCAGCGCTCATCATCAACCAAACCAATTTCTCGTCCCATCTCTGTCAAACGCATATCGGCATTATCATGACGGAGAATCAGACGGTACTCAGCTCGACTGGTCAAGAGTCGGTAAGGTTCTACCGTCCCCTTAGTCACCAAATCATCAATCATGACTCCAATGTAACCATCACTTCGCTTCAAGATCAACTCTGGCTTCCCTTGGATCTTCAAAGCCGCATTAATCCCAGCAATAATCCCTTGACCTGCAGCTTCTTCATAGCCAGAAGTCCCATTTGTCTGACCTGCTGTAAAGAGCCCTGAAATTTTCTTTGTTTCCAAGGTTGCCCGCAACTGGTGAGGCATGATCATATCGTACTCAATGGCATAGCCTGTCCGCATCATCTCAGCATTTTCTAGACCCTTGATAGAGTGAACCAAGTCCTTCTGTACATCTTCTGGCAAACTGGTTGACAGCCCCTGTACATAAACCTCTTCTGTATCACGTCCCTCAGGCTCTAAGAAAAGCTGGTGGCGTTCCTTGTCTGCAAAACGGACAATCTTATCCTCTATAGACGGGCAATAGCGAGGGCCCACACCCTTAACGATACCAGAAAACATAGGAGCCCGATGCAGGTTGTTTTGGATAATTTCATGACTTTCTGCATTGGTATAAGTCAACCAGCAAGGCACTTGATCTTTCACATAGTCCTCATCACGAGACGTGTAAGAGAAATGATTGGCCTTTTCATCACCTGGCTGAATCTCGGTCACATCATAATTGATAGATGACGCCTTGACACGCGGAGGCGTTCCGGTTTTAAAACGACCAATTTCAAAACCTAGATCCCGCAGATTATCAGCCAAAGGAATGGCTGCTAGACTATGGTTAGGACCAGATGAATACTTGAGATCACCAATGATAATTTCTCCCCGCAAGGCTGTTCCAGTGGTAACAATGACAGCTTTAGCTGCATATTCCTGTTGCGTCGCTGTCTTAACCCCAATGACCTTACCATCTTCTACCAAGATTTCATTAATCATGGTTTGCCGCAGAGTCAGATTTTCTTGATTTTCGACAGTCTTCCGCATTTCTTTGGAGTAGACTTCCTTATCCGCCTGCGCCCGAAGAGCCCGAACAGCGGGTCCTTTACCAGTATTGAGCATTTTCATCTGGATATAGCTCTTGTCAATATTCTTGGCCATCTCTCCGCCCAAAGCATCTACTTCACGAACGACAATGCCTTTCGCAGACCCTCCGATAGATGGATTGCAGGGCATAAAAGCCAGCATCTCAATATTGATGGTTGCCAAAAGAACCTTACAACCCATTCGACTAGCAGCCAGCGATGCCTCAACCCCAGCATGCCCTGCTCCAATCACGATAATATCATAACTTTCAGTAAAATTGTGTGACATTTCTTTTTCCTTCATTTTTTCACCAAAAAAGGCCAAGTCTCTAGAAGTGCAGGACAAAAAAGCCTGCAACATCCATGAGCTTTGACCATCATAGGTATTACTTATCTTATTTTAGCAGATTGAGCTGAATTGTCAATCTAAATGTACTGCAAGACTTGACCATCCTTATAAGCTCTGTCAATCAAGCCTCCACCCAGGCACTCATCGCCATCATAGAAGACAACTGCTTGACCTGGAGTAACAGCCCTTTGCGGTTGATCGAAGTTGACAACAGCCTTGTCACCCTTTACAGTAACTGTCACCTTAGAGTCTGGCTGACGGTAGCGGAACTTAGCTGTACATTCCATAGTAAATTCTTCTGGCATTTCTTTTGTGAAATGAACCTGACTAGCATCAAGGCTGGTTGACATCAAATTGTCATGGTAAAAGCCCTGACCGACATAAAGAATATTTTGGCTGAGATCTTTTCCAACCACAAACCAAGGCTCATTATCTCCCCCGTGCTGACCACCAATTCCAAGACCACCTCGCTGGCCAATGGTATAATACATCAAGCCAGCATGCTGGCCCATATCTCGACCTTCCAAGGTCATCATGCGACCCGGCTGGGCTGGTAAATATTGACTCAGAAACTCTTTAAAATTCTTCTCGCCGATGAAGCAAATACCTGTCGAGTCTTTTTTCTTGGCTGTAGCTAAACCAGCTCTTTCAGCAATCGCTCGAACTTCTGGTTTTTCTAAATGCCCCAAAGGAAACATAGTCTTTTGCAATTGTTCCTGCGACAGTTGACTCAGGAAGTAAGTCTGATCCTTATTATTGTCCTTGCCACGCAGCATGTGAACCAAGCCATCTTGGTCTCTCTTCACCTGAGCATAGTGACCCGTTGCAACGTAATCTGCACCCAGTGTCAAGGCATAGTCAAGGAAGGCTTTAAACTTGATTTCCTTGTTACACATGACATCTGGATTTGGAGTCCTACCAGCTCGGTATTCCGCCAAGAAGTATTCAAAAACGCGATCCCAGTACTCTTTCTCAAAGTTGACAGAGTAGTAAGGAATGCCAATCTGGTCTGCAACAGCTGCTACATCCTTGTAGTCTTCTGTGGCTGTGCAGACACCAAATTCGTCTATGTCGTCCCAGTTTTTCATGAAGATGCCAATTACATCATAACCTTGCTCTTTTAAGAGCAAAGCAGTTACTGATGAATCGACACCTCCGCTCATACCAACAACGACACGAATCTTAGAGTTATCACTCATTGTGTTCTCCCATCTTTTCGTTATTTCACGATTGAAGGTCGTGCTGTGCTTTCAACGATTGAAGGTCGCTTGAGCAAGGCCTATTATAGCACGAAAGGACTAGGAAAACAAATCAGAAATTTAACTAAATTTATTAACTGTAAATTATGTTTACAACTTTGTAAAGTTATTGATTTTCTCGTTTACTTTCTCCTCTAACGAAATTTTATAATATCCACTTTTAATTCATTTAAAAAATCAGCAGAAAGCCCTTAACTTTGTTATAATGAAAATAATAAATAAGCTGCAAGGAGAAATCATGACTTCACTAAGATTTCAATCTGTTTTTGATATTATCGGACCTGTGATGATAGGCCCATCAAGCAGTCATACAGCAGGCGCCGTCCGTATCGGAAAAATTGTCTCCTCTATTTTTAATGATGACCCAACAGAAGTAGAATTCCAGCTCTTTAACTCTTTTGCCAAAACTTACCGAGGTCACGGAACTGACTTAGCTCTTGTAGCAGGGATTTTAGGTATGGATACAGATGATCCAGAGATTCCTAACAGCCTTGAAATCGCCCATAAACGCGGTATCAAGATTGTCTGGACGATTCAAAAGGATAGCAACGCACCCCACCCAAATACGACAAAGATTACAATCAAAAATGACCATAAAACAATCAGTGTGACTGGAGTCTCTATCGGTGGCGGCAACATTCAAGTAACAGAGTTGAATGGTTTTTCAGTATCTCTGAGCATGAATACTCCGACCATCATTATTGTCCATCAGGATGTCCCAGGTATGATTGCCCATGTCACCGAAGCTCTGTCACGCTACAATATCAATATAGCTCAGATGAATGTTACACGTGAGAAGGCTGGAGAAAAAGCAATTATGATTATTGAAGTTGACAGCCGCAGCTGTGAGGAAGCCATTGATGAAATTCGCAATATTCCTCATCTGCATAATGTGAATTTCTTTAAATAGGAGAAAATATGTTTTATTCCATCAAAGAATTGGTAGAGCAAGCTGACTTGGATTACCAAGGAAATGTTGCTGAATTGATGATTGCTACCGAGTATGAATTAACTGGTCGTGAAAGAGATGAAGTCCTGCGACTGATGGGTCGCAATCTGGAAGTCATGAAAGCCTCTGTCCTTCTTGGACTTAATGAGAGCAAGTCTCGCAGTGGATTGACTGGCGGAGACGCAGCAAAACTTGACCACTATATCCAGTCAGGCAAGACTTTATCAGATTACACTGTTTTAACCGCTGCCAAAAATGCTATTGCTGTCAATGAGCATAATGCTAAAATGGGTTTAGTTTGTGCAACACCTACTGCCGGCAGCGCTGGCTGTCTGCCAGCTGTTCTTACTTGCGCTATTGAAAAATTAGGACTTACAGAAGAAGAACAGCTAAACTTTCTATTAGCTGCAGGCGCTTTTGGCCTAGTCATTGCAAATAACGCCTCAATTTCGGGTGCTGAAGGTGGCTGTCAAGCTGAGGTTGGCTCCGCTTCAGCTATGAGTGCAGCTGCTTTAGTTCTGGCTGCTGGAGGTTCACCTTTTCAAGCCAGTCAAGCTATTTGTTTTGTCATTAAAAACATGCTGGGCTTGATTTGTGATCCAGTAGCTGGTCTGGTGGAAGTGCCTTGTGTCAAGCGAAATGCTATGGGAGCCAGTTACGCATTTATTGCAGCTGATATGGCTCTTGCAGGAATCGAGTCTAGAATTCCTGTTGACGAAGTCATTGACGCCATGTATCAAGTTGGGTCAAGTCTGCCTACTGCTTTCAGAGAAACAGCTGAAGGCGGTCTAGCTACAACACCGACAGGCCGCAGACTTTCAAAAGAAATCTTTGGAGAATAACCTTGACAAATTTGTCAAGTAGATTTACTAGATAGTAAACAAGGAGACAAGATGAGCCATTTGAAATATATCTTCTTTGATTTGGATGGAACCCTAGTTGACAGTTCAAAGGGCATCCAAGAATCCTTTGAATACAGCTTCAAACAACTTGGAAAAGAGTGCCCTGAAGAAAGTATTATAAAAAGTTTTATGGGGCCGCCTCTGGAAGTAAGCTTCGCCTCTGTTCTTGAAGAAAGCCAAGTTCCAGAAGCGATTAACTATTACCGCAGCTTCTATAAGGAAAAAGGCATCTGGGGCGTCCGCCTCTATGAGGGGATACCAGAATTGCTGACACAGTTAAAAGAAGCCGGCTATCAGATTTATGTAACAACAAGTAAAAATCAACCCACAGCACAAGATTTATTAGCAAATCTAGCCATCTCTGAGCAATTCGATGATATTTTTGGCTCACTGCCAGATTCATTTCACAAAGCAGATGTGCTACGCCGAGCTCTGCGAACACTAGATGCAAATCCAGAAGAAACCATAATTATAGGCGATACAAAGTTTGATATAATTGGCGGTAAAGAAGTAGGAAGCTCAACTCTGGGAGTCCTTTGGGGCTTTGGCAACCAAAAAGAGTTACTAGAAAACGGAGCAGATTTGCTGGCTAATTCTCCCAAGCACATTTTAAAAATATTGAACGAACACTTTTCATAACTTTACACATTTGTCGATCTAGATAAGATTGTTCCCTTTAAATCTTTATCTACACTATCATTTTCTGCTTATAATATGTAAACAAAAAACCACAGAAATCTGTGGTTTTTTAGTTCTATATTAGTAACCCCAAGCTGAAAGTCCTTGAGCGCTATAGGCGCTATATGCTGATTGGATTTGATCATCAACAGTAGCTGTTGAACCCCAACCTGGCATTGTTTGGAAAAGACCACTAGCACCTGAAGGGTTGTAAGCATCTACTTGACCATTTGATTCACGTGCAATAATAGCTTCCCAAGTTGATGCAGGAACACCTGTCATTTCTGCCATACGTGATGCTGCATAAGAACCAGTTGCACCAGCAGTATTACCGTTGCTAAGTACAAGGCCTCCTGAAGTTGCTGCTGAATTAGCTGTTGCTGCAGGTGCTGCATAATTATTTACGGGAGTTGCAGTTGCTGCTACGCTTGTTTCAGACGTTTTGGCACTATTTCCAAGTTCCAAGATTTGACCAACACGGATGTGATTTGGATCTGCAATCTTGTTTAACTCTACTAATTTCTCAAGAGTTGTATTTTTTTCGTTAGCAATAGCTGATAAAGTATCACCGGCTTCAACTGTATAGGTCTCGGCATTTGCAATACCTGAAACCAAGAAAGCCGCTGCAGCGACTGCACCTGTTAAAGTCCATTTTGCTGTTTTTTTGTTCATTAAAAAGTAATTCTCCTTTCGGTGATAATACTATCTTACACATAAAATATTACCAAAAAGTTACATTACCAAGTCAAACGTTACAAAAACATTTAGTTTAGACGTTAAAAACAGACTTTTACAGCTTTTTTGCAAAATATTTTCTTTGACCAAGCAAAAAATAGACAGGTTTAACTTATACTATTCTCTAAAAACACTTTAAACAATAGGTCAGTTTTTCAATATATAAAGTAGAATACCTAATATAAGTAAGCTAATAACAGCCAAGCTGTCATTTCTTTTCCATGCCAAACGGCGAAAACGTGTCCGGCCCTCACCTCCATTATAGCCACGAGCTTCCATGGCAATTGCTAGAGCATCTGCTCTTTTAAAACTAGAAGCAAACAAAGGGATTAGAATGGGAATAATAGATTTAACCTTTTGAACAAGCTTTCCCTCGCCAAAGTCAACACCACGCGCCCTCTGAGCGTTCATAATCCGAGTAGTATCATCCATCAACGTTGGAACGAAGCGCAGGCTCATAGAGAGCATAAGGCCAATTTCATGTGCTGGCACCTTGAAAACCTTCAGAGGTTTCAGCAAAGACTCAACCGCATCGGACAAGCTTAAGGGTGTTGTTGTCAGAGTCAGAAGAGTAGAAAAGAAAATAATCAGAATAAAGCGGCTAAAAATAATACCAGCCTGTGACAGTCCTGCTTCTGTAATTCTGATAAAAGCAAACTGAAAAATTGTAGTGCCTCCCGAGGTCAAAAACAGCTGGAACAAGGTGGTAAAAGCTATGATAAAAATCATGGACTGGATACCCTTTAAAAAGAACTTCAAAGGAACCTTGGACAGCGAGACCAAACTAAAAACGAAAACAAACAACAGCAGATTGGTCACAAGATTATTAGCCCAGAAAATTAATAGAATAAAAAGAAACATCGCCAGCAACTTGCTCCGCGGATCCAAACGATGAATAATTGAATTTCCGGGAATATAGCGGCCTAAAATCAACTTATCCATGCAAAATCTCCTTGAATTCTTCAATTGTAATAGGATAGTGCGAGAATGTCATCCCTTTCTCCGCCAATTCGTGAGCAAATTTTGTAATCTTAGGAACACCCAATTGAATACTCTCCATAAAATCAAGATCCTGAAAGACCTGAGCAGGCTGACCGCTCTTGACGACTCTGCCCTTATCTAAAACATAGACTGTATCAGCAAAGTTGGCTACATCATCCATTAGGTGAGTTACCAAAACAATGGTCATACCGGCTTGATGCAGCTCTTCAAAGAGCCTCATCAGTTCTTTTCGACCGGATGGATCAAGTCCTGCTGTCGGCTCGTCCAAAACCAATATATCAGGCTCCATGGCCAGTATACCTGCTATGGCCACCCTGCGCATCTGGCCGCCAGAAAGTTCGAAAGGACTGCGATTTAACAAATCCTCAGAAATTCCGACTAAGTGCAGCTTTTCGCGCGCCAAAGCTGCCGCTTCTTCCTTAGAAACACCAAAATTCTGAGGACCAAAAGCCACATCTTTCAAAACTGTTTCATCAAAAACTTGACTTTCCGGAAATTGAAAAACCAGACCGACCTTCTTGCGCACCTGTTTAATATCTTTATTGACGGAATCAGCCGTGATGACTGTACTGCCTACTTCAACACTGCCCTGATTGGGAACCAGCAAGCCATTTAAAAGCTGGAGAATGGTTGACTTACCGCTGCCAGTATGCCCGATAAGAGCTGTATAACTGCCCGATTTTATCTCCAAATCCACTCCAAAAAGCGCTGGTCCCTCAAAAGGAGTGCCAGCTTGATAAGTATAACTTACATTTTTGAGAGTAATACCCATAGTTGATCCTGCAATTCTTTTTCTGTTAAGTAAGAGTCTGGCAGAGAAAGCCCAGACTGACGCAAAGCCGCCTTTACCTGATTAACAAATGGCTGATCCAATCCTAGCTCTTCCAAATCTTCTCGAGAAAAAAGTTCTCTCGGGGTAGCGGTAGATTCAACCTGACCCTCTTTCATAACCAAAACACGGTCGCTTAAGGCTATTTCATCCAGGTCATGAGTGATAGAAATGACGGTCAGCTGATTACTATCTTTAATTTTTTTCACGGTCTGGATAAGATCCAAACGCCCCTCCGGATCCAGCATGCTAGTTGCTTCATCCAAAATAATAATATCCGGTCTCAGAGCTACTACACCTGCAACAGCTACCCGCTGTTTCTGACCTCCGGAAAGACGAGCTGGTTCACGCTCCTTAAAATCCTGCATGCCGACAAGCTCTAATGCCTGCTGGACTCGCTCTACCATCAGATCATAGTCCAGCCCTTGATTTTCCAAACCAAAAGCTACATCGTCTTCTACAGTTGCACCGACAAACTGATTATCTGGATTTTGGAATACCATGCCAATCTGTCGACGTTTTTCCCAGACGTTTTCAGCTGTCAGCTTATCGCCTGAGATAATAATATCTCCGCTTTCCGCTTCTAAAAGGCCGTCAATCAAACGAACAGTGGTTGATTTTCCACTGCCATTATGACCGACAATAGACAGCCATTCCCCTTTTTTTACTTGAAAAGAGACATCATTTAAAGTGTAATTCTCAGACTCACTATCGTATTTGTACTTAAGATTTCTTACTTCGATGATATTTTCCATATTATTTAAAGGTGTCTTTAAAGAGATAGGCACTTCCCTTGAAGTAGTCATATCCAGAATAAATCGTAAAGATTAAAGCAATATACAGAAGGATTTGCCCTAAGAGAGTCCAATGAATCAGTAGAAAAATAATAGCAAACATCTGCGTGAAGGTCTTGATTTTACCTGGCATAGCAGCTGCTAAGACTGTACCGCCTGTTTCCACTAAAAGCAAGCGCAGACCTGTTACTGCCAATTCCCGGCAAATAATAATAGCCACAACCCAGGCAGGAGCCAGTTTCATCTCAATCAACATGATAAAAGCAGACATCACTAAAAGCTTATCAGCCATGGGATCAGCAAATTTACCAAAATTTGTTACCACTTCCCACTTTCGAGCCAAATAACCATCTAGATAATCAGTTATACTGGCAAAAGCAAAGATAAAAGCTGCCAAGATATGCATGGTGTAAGAATGACCGAATGTTAAAATCACAACAAATACAGGGATTAAAGCAATTCTAACAAGAGTTAAGGCATTTGGAATATTTTCTTTTTTCATGGTATTCCCTTCGTTTTTATCCTTTCGTAATGTTCAAACTAATGGTTCCACTATCACTAGTCAAAGCCGAAGTATCTAGTTTTTGTCCCTCTATCGTCACAGTTGCTCCTTTAACAGGTGCTAACGTAATAAGATACTTATTTCCTGGCTCAAGAGAAACCGTCTGGCTTGATTTTTCAGGAGATAAGGTGATGCCTTCGGCTAGTTCTGAATCGCTTATGCTTACCAAATTGGTCGTTTGCTCCACAGAAACGGTCACTTTGACAGGCTGACCTGCTCCGCTATACTCAGCAATCAAATTCTCTCCGCTTCCACTAACTGTCAATTTGCCAGCTGAGGAAGAAACTGACTTAGAATCAGCCGAAGAAAAGGAACTCTTTTGACTGTTAGTGCTTGTAGAGGAAACCAGGCTATAGTTGTTGTCAGATGCTTTAAAACTTACCGAATTAGTGTGAGCATAACTCCAGATATAGTATGCCACGAAAGCTGCAATAGCTGAAGCCAACAAGAGAAAATAGAACAAGGGCAGAAAAGAGCTTTTATTTTTATTTTTTCTGCTCCTAAATTCCTCATCAGCTGCTAGTGCCACTTCATCAAAGACAATCATCTCACCAGCTTCGTAAGCCTCCAGAATAATAGATTCATCTAAATCTACAGCCCAAGCATATTTCCGCAAGAAGCTGCGGGCATAGAAAGGACTAGGAAGCAAATCATAGTCATTTCGTTCCAGCGCTTCCAGCAAATCCTGCTGGATATCTGTCTTTTTTGACAATTCCTCTAAACTCAGACCTTGATTAGTCCGGGCAAGCTTCAACACTTCTCCTATCGTTTTTTTTCTCATACGTACTTTTCCCTTATTTCTATTCTTCACTATTTTAACAAAATTTTAAAAACGATTCTGGAATTATTTTGGAAAAATAGTAAAATCTGTCATATCACACTGATCGATAAAACGATGACCTAGTTTTATCACATCATTCAGGCTGATGTCCTGTAAAATTTTTGGCAAATCAAACAGATTCTCACCCGTAAAATGCGGTTCATATTGGGTTGCAATATACTCAAGCGAGTTTAAACCGTGCAGAAAATCACCAAACATCTCACTTTTAATCGTATCCAAATGTTCTTCTGTCACATCCGGATCCTTGTCAAAATTCTTGATGGCTGAGCGAAATTGATGAGAAAGTCCCACCGGCTCCTGAGTGTCCATCGTCAACATGACAAAGTGAAAATCTTTTTCTACTTCCACTTCCAGCGTTAAAGAATTATCCATTTTCCCACTTTCATAGAGGGACTGGAAACGCTTGGAAGTCCAGCCAAACATCATGGCAAATAGGAGTTTCAAAGTGATTTTATAGCGATACAGCTCCGATTCATCAACAAAGTCTGTTCCTCGAATCCCAACTGCCAGTTTTGGACTAGCCACCTCCATTCGGTAGGTATCCGTTGATACCACTGGGTGAAGGCTAACAGGAATTTTTTCAATGGGTTCAGAACTCCCAGGAAAAACTAGTTTTTCCTGCTGTTCAGCAATCTCTACAGCTATCTGTTCCAAATCGAAATTACCAATCACAAACAAAGTCATATTAGAAGGATGATAAAAGTTACTGAAATTCTCCTTCAAATTTTCGACAGTAATCTCAGAGATGGACTCTTTCGTTCCTGCAATGTCTTCTGCCAGAGGTGTTTGAGGATAGAGATTGGCCAATGCTCCAAAAAAGAGACGATAATCCGGATTATCCTGATACATTTCAATTTCTTGGCCGATAATATCCTGTTCCCGCAAAATGGATTCTTTTGTAAAATCAGCCCGATGCACTAGTTTTTGCAAAAGATGTAGGTTTTCTGAGATATTATCCGTTGCAGAAAATAAATAGCTAGTCCGAGTAAAGCTTGTAAAGGCATTGCTCTCAGCCCCTAGCTTAGTAAATTCCAACAGCAAATCCTTTCCCTGCGGGCCTTCAAAAAGCTTATGTTCCAAAAAATGAGCTATTCCAGCCGGATATTGAGTGACCTGATTGGTTTCACGTGAAACAATCCCAGTATCCACTGAACCAAAATTAGTTGAGATAATCCCATAAGTTTCATTAAAATCATTTTTAGGCAGAAGAAAAACACGCAAACCATTTGCTAAAACTGTCTGATAGACAGTTTCTCCCACTGCTGAATAATTGATTTTTTCTAGCACTTCTCCCTGCATTATTTTCCTTCCATAAAGTAAATAGCTTGTAATTTCAACTGACCAGCTGCCTTGATAATATCATCTTTATGAACCTGTTCCAAAGCTTCCAACCAAGCTTCAAGAGATAAGAATTTTTTCCCTAAAACAGAAGCCATATAAGCTCTCTCTAAGATTGTATTCTGTCGATCCTGAGCTAACAATACCGAATTTCTCAGCATTTTCTTGGTTTGATTCAGTTCTTCCAGACTAAAATTCCCACGCTTCAAATCACCAATTTGCCGGTTGATTAAAGCAACTGTTCTGGTCCGATTGCTGCGGTCAATACCAGCGTAAATTCGCATCATTCCTGAAAAAATATCAAAATTGCTAGAAATTGTATAAGCCAGCCCTTCCTTTTCACGAAGATTGACAAATAATTTTGAATGGGCAAAGCCACCTAGCAAAGCATTTAAAACGACTAAAGGCAGGTGCTCACTCTCTCCGTACTGAATAGGGAAGTGATAGCCCAACTCAATAATTGACTGATGGACATCTTTCTGCTCCAGTCCTTCTCGCAACACATTGGAATATTCTTGCTGATAAACTAACTGAAGTTCTTGTTGGCGAGGCACAAAATTGAAAGATTGAATTTTCTCCCGAACAGCCACTTCATTAAAGTCCCCAATAAAGAAAAAGTCAATCTGATTTTCCTGAAGCATCTGCTGAAAAGCAGCAAAACTGCTTGCAGCTGTCTCTTTCTGAATTAATTCAATCGTCCCAACACGAGGCATCTGCATTTCCTCTTCTTCATAAAAGAGTTTATCTAATTCTCGGTGAGCATGATAAAAATGATTCTCAATTTCAGCTTCCAAATCATTCAAGATGTTTTTCTTCTCAATTTCAAAAGCAGATTCATCAAAAGCGTCCTGACTTACCAATGGAGAAAACAAACTGGCTTTCAAAAAATCAAGCATGGCATCTGTCAGGACATTCTTACGACTCAAAAATTTATCCCGCACAAAAGAAAGATTGATATCTAAATAATGCACCAATCCTCTCCTTGAAAGACTCGTAGAATAATCAGCGCCATACAAGTTGGCCAGACGCTCTCTAAAAGCCTGCGAAGTAGGATAAACAGCATTGACAGTCTCTAGCATGCTGGCTGTTAAAACCCGACCAGCTACTGTTTCTTTGGACATAGGCGCTGAAAAACGAACCCTAATTTTGTTTGTTTTAAATTTTTCTGATTGAATAAAATGGAGACGAACTCCTTTAGTGATTTCCATGACGCCCCTCATACTGAATAATATAGACTACTATTATATCATGAAATGCCTCTGATTTGTTTGTTCCACCAAGCTTTTTACTGATTTAAGCGTTTTCGAACAAGAGAAGAACATTTCCGCTTTTATCCAAAGCACCTTAGCACTTTTTACTAACAAATGTGGTATAATGACAGGGTTGAGGTGAAATATGGAATATAAATTATTTGATGACTACATCACACTACAAGCCCTTTTGAAAGAAACAGGAATTATCCAAAGCGGCGGAGCAATTAAATCATTTCTATGTGAATATCCAGTTCTTTTTAACGGTGAGCCAGAAAACCGCCGGGGAAAAAAACTCCGTGTCAATGACAGGATTTCCCTTCCCGAGCAAGGAATTGAAATTAATCTGACAGCTCCTAGTCAAGAAGAAATTCTGCAACACCAGAAAGAAATCGCAGAAAAAAAACGAGTTGCTGAACTTGTCAAAGCCATGAATAAGGATTTAAAAAAATCTCAGACTTCTAAAAAAGAAAAGCGTAAGAATACAGGGCTACCTAAAAAGCAGAAAACTACTAAAAGGCCTGTTCGCTTCCCTGGTATCTAATCATGTGGCTGCAATCATTAAAAATCAAGCATTTCCGAAATTATCAGGAAGCTGATATTGACTTCCATCCTGGCTTAAATGTCTTTCTAGGCCAGAACGCACAGGGTAAAACCAATATTTTAGAAGCTGTTTATTTCCTAGCCTTGACCAGAAGCCACCGCACGCGCTCAGATAAGGATTTAATTCATTTTACAGATAATGACCTCCTTGTCTCTGGCATCTTAGAAAAAAAGACTGGTAAAGTTCCCCTTGACATTAACTTGACACCAAAAGGTCGCATCACAAAAGTCAACCACTTGAAACAAAGTAAATTATCAGACTATATTGGAACTATGAATGTTGTTCTTTTTGCTCCTGAAGATTTACAGTTGATTAAAGGCTCCCCCAGTCTACGTCGTAAATTTATAGACATTGAACTCGGACAAATCAAACCTGTCTATCTATCAGATTTATCCAATTACAACCATGTCCTCAAACAACGCAATGCCTATCTGAAGGCTAATGACAAAGTTGATGAAACCTTCTTGACTGTTCTTGATGATCAGCTGGTTGACTATGGCTGTCGTGTCATAAGGCATCGGTTGGATTTTTTGCAAAAATTAGAAAGCTTTGCTCAAGACAAGCACTGGGACATCTCTCAAAATTTGGAAGAATTGACTATCAAGTATCTGTCATCTATTCCTTTACACCAAATTGACAGTTTAGAAGAAACTTACCGCTCTTCTTTATTAAGCAGCCGTAAACGCGATCTATTCAAAAAAAATACAGGTGTTGGTCCCCATCGTGATGATATTGCTTTTTTTATCAACCAGATGGATGCCAACTTTGGTAGTCAAGGTCAGCATCGCAGTCTTGTTTTATCATTAAAACTAGCCGAAATCAAGTTAATAGAAAGCATTACGAAGGAAACGCCTATTTTGTTGCTTGACGATGTAATGAGCGAACTTGACAATAACCGTCAACTAAAATTATTAGAAACTATCTCTCAGGATATTCAAACTTTCATCACTACAACAACTTTAGAACATTTAAAAAATCTTCCACAAGATATAAAAATTTTCACCATCCAACAAGGAAAAATTATATCTCAATCCTAGCATTACATGAGATTTACGTTTTTATAAATTTCATTTACAAAATATTGCTTATAGTGTAAACGAATTATATCGAATTGTTTTTAGAACAGCTTTTATAGCCTTTTAAATTGTAAAAGCATGTCAATTTAAATCGTAAATTTAAAAAGAGGTTAGGAAAAATTCCCGACCTCCTTTTATTTTTTATTGAACTGAATAGTTAGGGGCTTCATTTGTAATTTGCACATCATGAGGGTGGCTTTCCTTCAATCCAGCACCACTCATCTCAATAAACTGAGCATTATCGTGAAGTTCTTGCAGATTTGCAGCACCAACATAACCCATACCAGATCGGATACCACCCAGCATCTGGAAGACAATATCTGCAGCAGCTCCCTTGTATGCCACACGACCTTCAATTCCTTCTGGAACTAGCTTATTCGCTTCATTGACAGAACCTTGGAAGTAACGGTCACTAGAACCCTTCTTCATAGCGGCGATAGATCCCATTCCACGGTAAGTCTTAAATTTACGACCTTGGAAGATTTCTGTCTCACCTGGCGCTTCGTCTGTTCCTGCAAACATTGAACCCAGCATAACAGCATTTCCACCTGCAGCCAAGGCCTTAACAATATCTCCAGAATACTTAATCCCACCATCAGCAATGATGGTTTTTCCATATTCACGCGCTACAGCAGCTGCATCATAAATAGCCGTTACTTGAGGAACACCAACACCAGCAATGACACGGGTTGTGCAGATAGAACCTGGGCCAATTCCGACCTTAACAACATCCACACCTGCTTCATAAAGAGCGCGTGCACCTTCAGCAGTTGCAATATTTCCAGCAATCAAGGTGCGATCAGGGAAATGAGCACGAATCTCTGCAATCTTACGCAAAACTCCAGCTGAGTGGCCATGAGCAGTATCAATAACAATCGCATCTGCTCCCGCTTCAAAGAGAGCTTCCGCACGTTCGAAAGTATCTGAAGTAACACCGACAGCACCAGCTACCAAGAGACGACCAAACTCATCTTTAGCAGCATTTGGAAACTCAATAACCTTTTCAATATCTTTAATGGTAATCAAACCTGAAAGACAGCCCTTATCATCAACCAAAGGCAACTTTTCGATCCGGTGCTCTTGCAAAATGCGCTCTGCAGTTCCCAAATCTGTTCCAACAGGTGCCGTTACAAGATTCTCACTAGTCATATGACGGGAAATAGGTTGATTAAAGTCAGAAATAAAACGTAAATCACGATTGGTCAGAATACCAACTAACTTACGATTTTCAAGAGTTTCTACAACAGGAACACCACTGATACGGTAACGTCCCATCAACTCATCCGCTTCAGCAATCGTATGCTCTGGCGTTAGGAAAAAAGGATCAATAATAACGCCATTCTCAGAACGCTTAACCTTTCGAACTTCATCAGCCTGTTGCTCAATAGACATATTTTTGTGGATAACTCCAAGGCCACCGGCACGGGCAATAGCAATAGCCATCTGACTCTCTGTAACAGTGTCCATAGCGGCAGTAATGATTGGGATATTCAAAGTCAGATTCTCAGCAAGCTTGGTACTCAAATCAGCATCATTGGGCAGTACATGGCTTTCAGCTGGAATCAGCAGTACATCATCAAAGGTAAAACCTTTTTTTAAAAATTTAGTGTCCCAGTTAGACATCCACAGTTTCCTCTTTTCCTTTTTATTAAACTAATACCCAAAGAAAATTGAAGTTCAGTTTTCTTTGAATAAGAGCTGGTTTTTTTGTTGTTAATATCATACCATTCTATAGGAAATTGTCAATCATTATTACACAAAAAATAAAAACCATCATTTTTGAAACTAAAAACGATAGTTTTTGTGATTTATAATCAATAATGTTCGTTATTTAAAATAATTAATCCCCATCGCAGACTTCACTTCTGAAAGAGTCTGGGCCGCAGTCTGACGGGCCTTATCGCATCCTTCTTGTAGCATCTGATAGACCTGTCCCATGTCTTTAGCAAACTCCACACGACGCTCACGAATCGGACCTAACTCTCGCTCTAGAATTTCTAACAGATAACGTTTGGTTTTGACATCTCCCAGACCACCTCTTTGATAATGCTCTTTCATTGCAGCAATATCAGCAGCATCTTCTGGGCGGCCAAAAACATCCAAATAATGAAAGACCATATTTCCCTCAATTTTTCCAGGATCTTCCACTCTGATATGATTAGGATCTGTATACATACTCATGACCTTCTTTTGTAGAATATCCATATCATCTGCCAAATAAATGCCGTTATTGAGAGACTTAGACATCTTAGCATTGCCATCCAAACCAGGTAAACGTCCAGCTGCGTCATTTTCAGGATAAATCCCTTCCGGTTCTACTAAAACATCTGTCTGATAAGCGTGGTTAAAGGAACGAACAATTTCCCGAGTCTGCTCAATCATAGGCTTTTGATCATGTCCTACTGGTACAAAATTAGCCTTGAAAGCAGTAATATCAGCTGCCTGAGAAATCGGATAAACTAAAAAACCAGTCGGCAAACTTTCACCAAATCCTTTTTGAGCAATCTCAGTCTTGACAGTAGGATTACGCTCAAGACGAGCCAATGACACCAAATTCATGTAATACATTGACAATTCTGCCAACTCAGGAATCTGACTTTGAATAAAAATAGTCACCTTTTCAGGATCCAATCCAGCTGCCAGATAATCCAAAGCTACATTCCCAATAGACTCAACAATTGTCTGAGGGTCCTTTGCATGATCTGTCAAAGCTTGCTGATCAGCCAAAAATACGAACATCTCATATTTACCCTGATCCTGCAAAAGCACGCGGTTCCGTAAACTTCCTACATAATGACCAATATGCAATTTTCCTGTCGGACGATCTCCTGTTAAAATAATTGGTTTAGTCATTTATTACTCCTCAATTTATAATGAGTTCATTATATCATTTTCAATGAAAATGAGAAAGAAGTTTCTAGAAAAAAGCGAAAATTCCAATTTTTACAGCTTGATTGACATCACTTTACAATATTTGTAAATTTAATTGACAAACTATTCTGGCTGGAAAACCTAAAAGTCTTAGTTCATTCTATTCTCCTTTTTTCTTTCTGCTTTGATTTTTTCTTTTTATCTCAGAATTATTTGAAAAAAGTTCTGTTTTCTAGTAAAATGAAGAAGATTATATATATAGGAGAAAGACATTGCTTACAGTATCAGATATATCACTGCGTTTCAGTGACCGAAAATTGTTTGATGAAGTCAACATCAAATTTACAGAAGGAAATACTTATGGATTGATTGGAGCTAACGGGGCTGGAAAATCAACCTTTTTAAAAATTTTAGCTGGCGATATCGAGCCAACAACAGGCCACATCTCTCTAGGACCAAATGAACGTCTTTCAGTCCTTCGCCAGAACCACTTTGACTATGAAGAAGAACGGGCTATTGATGTTGTAATCATGGGAAATGAGCATCTCTACAACATCATGAAAGAAAAAGATGCTATTTATATGAAGCCTGATTTTTCTGATGAAGATGGTGTACGTGCGGCCGAGCTTGAGGGAGAGTTTGCTGAACTAGGTGGCTGGGAAGCTGAAAGCGAAGCCTCTCAATTATTGCAAAATCTCAATATTCCGGAAGATCTTCACTACCAAAATATGAGCGAGCTTTCTAACGGAGACAAGGTCAAAGTACTCTTAGCCAAAGCCCTTTTTGGTAAACCTGATGTCTTGCTTCTGGACGAGCCAACTAACGGTTTAGATATTCAGTCTATAACTTGGCTGGAAGACTTTCTTATTGATTTTGACAATACAGTTATTGTTGTATCCCACGACCGTCACTTTTTGAATAAAGTCTGCACTCATATGGCCGACCTTGACTTTGGAAAAATCAAGCTCTATGTCGGAAACTATGATTTCTGGAAAGAATCAAGTGAACTAGCGGCTAAGCTGCTCGCTGACCGAAATGCCAAAGCAGAAGAAAAAATCAAGCAACTTCAAGAATTTGTTGCCCGCTTTTCTGCCAATGCTTCAAAATCAAAACAAGCAACTTCTCGTAAAAAGATGCTTGACAAGATTGAGTTAGAAGAAATTGTTCCATCTAGCCGTAAATACCCATTTATCAGCTTTAAAGCAGAACGTGAGATAGGTAATGATCTCTTGACAGTGGAAAACCTTTCTGTCAAGATAGACGGAGAAACTATTCTTGATAATATTAACTTCATTTTACGTCCCGGCGATAAAACAGCTTTGATTGGCCAAAACGACATCCAAACAACAGCTTTGATTCGTGCTTTGATGGGTGATATTGAGTATGAAGGAACTGTCAAGTGGGGTGTCACAACCAGTCAATCTTACCTGCCAAAAGATAATTCTCGTGACTTCGCTAGTGGTGAATCAATTCTTGACTGGCTGCGTCAATTTGCTAGCAAAGAAGAAGATGACAACACCTTCCTCCGAGGTTTCCTTGGACGCATGCTTTTCTCTGGAGATGAGGTTAACAAGTCTGTCAATGTCTTGTCAGGAGGAGAAAAAGTTCGGGTTATGCTATCTAAGTTAATGTTGCTTAAATCCAACGTTTTAGTCTTGGACGATCCAACCAATCACTTAGATTTGGAATCAATCTCCAGCTTAAATGATGGATTGAAAAACTTCAAAGGATCCATTATTTTTGCCAGTCATGACCATGAATTTATTCAAACCTTAGCTAACCATATCATTGTCCTGTCTAAAAATGGTGTCATTGACCGCATTGACGAAACCTATGATGAATTCTTGGAAAATCAAGAAGTTCAAGCAAAAGTCAAGGAACTTTGGAAAGATTAATTCCTTGTCAATTTACGTTTACAGAGCTTTACAGAGGCATGAAACAACGTTTCTGCCTCTTTCTATATAAGAAATATGAATCACATTAAAGAATATTTTAAAAAAAATTGGCCTTATTTTTGTGCCTTCTTTCTTCCATTTTTCATCATGTTCTTTGTCTACTTGATGTATGGAATTTACTGGAATAGTGATACGTCTCCCTTGCTTGGCGACGGCTTTCATCAGTATGTCATTTTTGACACTAACCTAAGAAATATCCTCCATGACACAGATAGTATTTTCTATACTTTCTCCAGTGGACTTGGGCAGAATTTCTATGCTTTATCCAGTTATTATTTAGGTAGCTTCTTATCTCCCTTGGTTTATTTCTTTGATTTGAAATCAATGCCAGATGCCGTCTATCTATTTACCTTAATCAAGTTCGGATTAATTGGACTTTCTACCTTTATCAGTATCAAAGGAATATTTAAAAAGATTCCAGCTTTACTCATCATCACTCTTTCAACTTCATTTTCTTTAATGAGTTTTTCAGTCAGTCAATTGGAAATTAAAACCTGGTTGGATGTGTTTATCCTTACACCTTTGATTGTGCTAGGTTTACATAGGTTGATAACTGGAAAAGGCAGAGTACTATACTTTACAACACTGTCAATTCTCTTCATCCAAAATTATTATTTTGGATATATGATGGCAATCTTTTTAGTCTTTTGGTACCTTCTTCAATTATCTTGGGATTTCAAAAATAGAATTAAAAGTTTACTTGACTTTACAGTCATATCTGCTTTAGCAGGTCTGACTAGCCTAATCATGATTCTGCCAACTTACTTAGACATAAGCACTCATGGTGAAACATTAACAAAAGTTTCTTCCTTGTTGACAGAAAAAAGTTGGTTCTTAGATGTGTTTGCTAAAAATTTTATTGGCAGTTTTGATACAACCAAGTATGGTTCTATCCCTATGATCTATGTAGGTACCTTCCCCTTGATTCTGGCTATCTTATTTTTTACCTTAAAATCTGTTAAGTTTCACGTGAAACTTTGCTACTTTTTACTCATTGCAATTTTCATAGCTAGTTTTTATCTTCAATATTTAGACTTACTTTGGCAGGGAATGCATGCTCCGAACATGTTTCTTCACCGTTATTCTTGGCTATTTTCTCTGGTAGTTATCTATATGGCTGCTGAGACTTTAAATCGTTGGAAAGACGTGAAATTGATGAATATTGCCATTAGTTTCACTTTGCTCAGTCTCGGATTCATTATGACTTTTATTCAGAGAAAATATTATGACTTTTTGGGTCCTGAGAATTATATTCTAACATTAGAATTTCTGCTGGCTTATCTCTTGATTAGTTTTGTCTTAGCAAAATCTTCGATTCAACCAAAAATCATTCTCTCTGTCTTGCTCTTCTTTGTTACTTTTGAATTGTCACTTAATTCCTATTATCAAGTTGGAGGAATTGCTAAAGAATGGGTATTTGCCACTCGTTCATCTTATGCCAGTCACCTTGACGAGATTGACAAGCTTGTCAATTATTCCAAAAAAAACAATATTGACTTTTTTAGAACTGAAAGATTGAATCCACAAACAGGAAATGACAGTATGAAATTCAACTACAATGGAATTTCCCAGTTCTCATCTGTTCGAAATACTCAGGCAAGTTCTACTTTAGATAAACTTGGTTTTAAATCAGCAGGAACAAATCTGAATCTCCGTTATCAAAACAACAGTATTTTAATGGACAGTATTTTTGGTGTTCGCTACAATCTATCTGAAACAGATCCTCAAAAATTTGGTTTTCTTCCTGAAAAAACTGAAAAAGAAATATCTCTCTACCAAAATGATGCTGCACTTGGTTTAGCTTTTCTGACCAATGATGTTTACCAGGATGTCAAGTTTACAAATTTGACTTTAGATAATCAGACAGAATTTTTGAATCAATTGACTGGCTTTGATTTTAAATATTATGATAAAGTAGATGCTATAACTACTAATGAAAATGTCAAGCAAATTGGTAACAGAGTGACTGTGGATGTTGACAGAGAACAGAATACAAGCTTTGCTAGCGTAGTCTATACTGTCAATGTACCTGCTAACAGTCAACTATATGTTAATGTTGCTGGGATTAATTTTAGTAATGATGATCAGACAGATGTTGACATTACTGTCAATAACTTTACAGAACGTTATACAACTAATAATGTTTTTCCTTTCTTTAATGCTGGCCATTTCAGTCAAAGTCAAACAGTATCTATTCGCTTTACATTCCCAGACAATTCGACAGTTTCTTTTGATACGCCAGAATTTTTTGCAGTTAATACTGAGCAATATCAAAATGTCATTCAAAAATTAAAAGAGCAGCCTGTTTCCACAACTACTGATTTAAACACAGTAAAAACAAACTATAGAGCGGAAAAGGATACTTCATTATTCTTTACCATTCCTTATGATAAGGGATGGTCAGCCACTCTTAACGGTGAGCCTGTCACACTAAAACGAGCTCAAAATGGCTTTATGAAATTAGATGTGAAAAAAGGAGAAGGAAATGTTGTCCTCACTTTTATTCCTAATGGACTGAAAGAAGGTGGCATTGCCTTCATATTTGGCATAATCTTATTTGTTTGCTATAATTTTCTACGTAGAAAACAACAGAGAATGTAAATATATCAAAAAAACAGCTACTTACCAATATAAAAAATAAGGCTCTTCATTAAAATGCTAGTGAAGGCCTTTTTTTGAACAATAAAAAAACACTCACTAGGAGTGTCTCTAGCTCCGGCAGTAGGACTCGAACCTACGACATCATGATTAACAGTCATGCGCTACTACCAAC
>CAUSZI010000032.1:0-23931 GCA_963536045.1 uncultured Streptococcus sp. | reverse complement strand
AACCACTTTCTAACGCTGCCGGCCACCCAGCTATGAATATCTGGATGATAAAATCTCTCTTATCAGATGAATAGATGTCAGTATATCCTGGCTGTCTCAAGAACATCATGACCAACATCCTCAACACAGCTAAAACTACCGCTGAAACTTACGGACTTGGCAAAGACTACTTAGCTGGAGCTAACATTGCTACTGTCTAAAACGTAGCCAACGCTATGATTGCCCAAGGTCCTGTTTAAGTACTATTTAACTAGAACTCAAAGAAATCCGACTGCTTATAAAAGCGGTCGGATTTTTATATATCTAATTTTTCAAAAAACTTGCCTGCTGACTGCTTTTCTTTTAGCTTCTCCAGCAGCTCATTCTCCAGAAAAGGACTTAGTTCGTCAAAATCTTGACAAACCTTAAAGACAGTTTCTCTGTCCAACTGCTCATAAGCTAGTTCGTAATAGTCCTTATTATGATGCCAGCCCTGGTCATAATTGACATCTGTTCGCTGATAGTAAACGATGTTTTGCTTCGGTGTCAGGTAAAGCTTCTGTGTTAGAATGCTTTTCTGATCTTTGGACAGCTTGCTACGATTGAAAATCTTGACACCTTGAAAAATCTTGCGCTCATGGATACCTTGATTAGTAACTTTCAATTCGACTATTTTATAGTGCATATAGTCACCTCCAGAAATTACCTACATTATATCAGGTTCAGGCATATTTTCAAGCAAAAGTGTCATTGCCAAAAGTCTTTCGTCGCCTCTAAAATCTCTTCTGTCGATGTTACTGTCGCTTCAATAATGCTCTTGCCAGTATTTTTCAGATAGGCTTGTATCAAATGATAGCCATAAGCATAGCCTGCAGCATAAGGCATTCCAACTGGTATCTGACCCTGTATCTCAGCGATTTCATCACCGTAGAGATAAGGAGCCATTTCCGCCATCCCCGTTAGCTGAAGCTGACTTGAGATGATGGGCTTAATCTCTTCTAACTGCTCGGAACTAGTTGAAGTGACCCAAGGTCCGATGAGCTCCTTGCCATAGAGTTCAGCAGCAAAAGACTCTGCCAATCCTTCACTAACTACCCAGTCTGCTAATGTCGTCTGCTGATTCCATTTGATAAATTGGAAGCGGACATTGTGATTGCACTCGTGAGCCAATGCCGCTTGAATACGTGGCAAAGTATAGTCATTAGGCAGTATGCTTAACATGAGATAACCTGGGATTCCACCATCTCCGCTGTAACCCTTATGGAGCTGTAACATGGCCTTTTCAGGGTTGCCCAATAAAATAGTAAAATGGTAATCCTCAACCTCTAAATCATAGCCAGCTTGCTCAAAAAGACCGATACTCCTCTTGATGGTATCTTGACAATTTTGCCAGAGTTGATCAGAGCTCAGAGCATCAATAGCCGGCCTATCCTTTTCTGACAGAGTGCTGGGTAGCTGATTCATAAAGCCAAGTAGGAAAAGAGCATCAAATCCTCCGGGATACTTCGCTTTCAGAGGAATGTGTTGTGTTTGATATTTTGTTGCAAAAGGTGCTAAAATCTTAGCTCGAAAACAACCTTCTCTCTTTTCTAAAGGTAGCTCGAGCATCTCTTGATAAACTTTATCAGAACGAATGATATTGACTTGCATGGTAATCTCCTTTTCTAATTTTCACCAGTATACACCCTCCTCTAAGGTCAGAGTCAAGAAAAAGATTTAAAACTTTCGCCTCAAATCTTCTTTTATCTATTCAATTTGCTGCCTCCATTTTCAAATCTAGTACGGAAAGTAGCAAAGACATTAGAGTAATAGGTTAATTTCCCCTATTGCTCCTTCTTTTTCTCTTGCTTTGGCTTGCTTTTCTCCTTTTGCCACTTAGCATTGTCGTAGGTCACGGTATAGGTATCCTCATCGCCGCCTTCCCCGTCAAAAACCAAGTCAAAGCGGATAGACTTGCCTGGCGCCAGATTGGTGCCGATTTGTGTATTGTCAAAGGTTGAACCATCCAAAATATAGACATTTTCTTTCTTATCGTAAAGCCCAAAGTCATAAGGACTGACCAGAATGGGCTTCTTAGAAGTATTTTCGACCGTGATTGTTGCAACAACAGCTACTCCTGTTGACTCATCGCTCATGACTCTCTTGCTGTCTTCCACTGCCGAATGAACTGTCACCTTGAGTCCGCTGGAAAATTCAACTGTTTTCTCAAAAGCATGGCTGGAATAGGTCTCTAAAGGCGAGTTATGGTAGCCTGTGAGGGACTTGAGATGGTCATTTTCCTCCATAAGACCAATCGTGGTGATGACGAGGAGAATGCTGAGCAAGGCCAGAAGAAAGATGATAATACCAGACACCAGAGCTGCCCAAAAGAGACCCTGCTTGTGGAGAGGACGTTTTAAACGGTAAACAAGATTGTCCTCACTGACAATCTCCTGCTGAATTCGCTGATTCATATGGACCTTTCTAAATCAATAATTACTTGCCTTTTGAAAGGGGGCCAAGCGTCGGAAGCTCAATCCCCTCTCGTAAAAGCGCCTCATGGTAAAGACGATAAAAGATATGGTAAATAGAAATCTGCATGCCTCCCTGCACTATCATGCTGATACGGAAGTTGAACTGGCCATTTGAAGCCATCTGCGGCCCCAAAATATTCGGTTCCTTGAGAATCTCTGGATGTTCTGGCACTGCTTCTTCATTGACCTTGGCAATGATGCGGTAAATATCGTCCAAATCCGTCTGGGCATAAATAGGAATGTCAATCAGAACACGCATATCGCCTCGAGACAAATTACTGACAACCATGATATTGCGGTTGGGCACAAAATGAAGCGTTCCGTCCGCGTCCCGTACCTGCGTCGTCCGAATCCCGACACTGATTACTGTTCCAGCGATGTTGATAGGGCCGTTAGTCAGGCGGACATTGTCACCGACATCTAACTGTCGCTCTAGAAGAATAAAGAAGCCATTGACCAGATCCGACAGGAAGCCCTGGGCTCCCATCCCGATGGCCACTCCGGCAATCCCCGCACCAGCTAAAAGACTGGAAACCGGCAGTCCCAAGATGGATAAAACCCAGTAAATCAAGAGAAAATACAAGACATAATTAAGCAGATTCTCAATCAGACGGGTAATAGTTTTCTGTCTAGCTATATCCTGCTTGGATAGCTTGAGAGAGGGGGCAATGATCTTGGTCACTGACAAATGCAGGATTTTCTTAACGATGTAAAATAAGATAAAAAGCAGAAGTAAAGAGACCAGCTTGGAAAAAAGGTCATCTGCAATCTTGCTCCAGTCAAACTGCTGGATATAACGGGAAAAGACATTTCCAGTCTTAGACATAGGCTACCTCCAAAAAGATTACTACCATTATACCACAAAGACCAATCTGCATGGACATAGAATGGTTAGCATGACCTAGCATTGCTTTCACCCCCTTCCTATCGTATAATAAAATAAGTATCTAAGACAAGAAAGGAACTTACATGGTCCATCGCTTCATCACTATTTGGAATAAAACCAATCTAATCAAGCGGATTTCCATTGGTATTGGCATTGGTGTCCTGCTGGCTGTCATCTTCCCCCAAGCACAGGCCATTGGACTTCTGGGCCAAATCTTCGTTGGCGGCCTCAAGGCCATCGCTCCGCTCCTAGTCTTCGCTCTGGTAGCAAACGCCCTGTCGCAGCAGCAAAAAGGACAAAAGAGCAATATGAAAACAGTCATCTTGCTCTACCTTCTGGGAACCTTTGCGGCTGCCTTGGTCGCGGTTCTGGTCAACTTCTTCTTTCCCATTCGCATAGAGTTGGCGTCGTCCTCCCAAAAGGTTTCTCCGCCAGACGGAATCGGACAAGTCCTCAGCAATCTTCTGCTTCAGCTGGTGGACAATCCCGTCAACGCCCTCATCACCGCTAACTACATTGGTATCCTGTCCTGGGCTGTCATCTTGGGAATTGCCATGCGAGAAGCTAGCCACCACAGCAAGGAACTGCTGCAGACCTTGGCAGATATCACTTCTAAGATTGTCGAGTGGATTATCAATCTAGCCCCTCTCGGTATTCTAGGCTTGGTCTACACGACCATTTCCGGCAAAGGCTTCCAGGCTCTAAAAAGCTATGGCATCCTGCTGCTGGTCTTGATAGCCAGCATGCTGATTGTCGCTCTGGTTATTAATCCTTTGATTAGCTTTATCATGCTGCGGAAAAATCCCTATCCCTTGGTCTGGCGCTGTTTGCGAGTCAGTGGCGTGACTGCCTTTTTCACGCGCAGTTCAGCGGCTAACATCCCCGTCAACATGAAACTCTGTCGGGATCTGGGACTCAATCCAGAGACCTACTCAGTCTCTATTCCTCTGGGGCCCACTATCAATATGGCAGGGGCTGCTATTACTATCAATACCCTGACCTTGGCTGCTGTCAATACGCTGGGTATCCGGGTTGACTTTGGCACAGCTCTAGTTCTCAGTGTCGTAGCGGCAATTTCTGCCTGTGGAGCTTCCGGCGTAGCTGGCGGTTCCCTTCTGCTCATTCCGGTCGCCTGCAGCCTCTTTGGAATTTCCAATGATTTAGCCATGCAGGTAGTCAGCGTCGGCTTTGTCATCGGTGTCATTCAGGACTCCTGCGAGACAGCCCTCAACTCTTCTACTGACGTTCTCTTCACAGCTGTGGCTGAGATGAGCAGCTGGCCAAAAGAAAAACGTTATTAATTTCGACAAAAAACCTCTAGACTTCCACCATTACGGAAAGCTAGAGGCTTTTTTATGTGCGAAAATCAGTTCTTTCGATGCTTGTCAAAATATTTCTTTGTTTCACTGATGACAATTGGAGACAAGACTAATAAGGCAATCAAGTTTGGCAAGGCCATGAGGGCATTGACAATATCTGCAATAATCCAGACCGCCTCTAGACCTACAAAGCCACCGAGAACAATCATCAGGACAAAGAGCAGACGATAAACGCGGATATAGCGAACCCCAAAGAGAAATTCAAAACAGCGCTCACCATAGTAGTTCCAACCCAAGATAGTCGTAAAGGCAAAGAGAACTAGAAAGACTGAAAGCAGAACTGGACCAAAATTAGCAAAAACACTCGCAAAGGCTGCCTGAGTCAGGGACACACCGTTGAGATTGCCATCCCAGACTCCTGTGATTAAAATCGTCAATCCTGTCAGACTACAGATAATCAAGGTGTCGATGAAAGTTCCGGTCATAGAAATCAAGCCCTGTTCTACCGGTTCTTTAGTCCGGGCTGCCGCCGCTGCAATGGGGGCTGATCCCAAGCCAGATTCATTGGAGAAAACTCCACGCGCGATCCCGTTTTGAATGGCCATCTGGATGGTCGCACCAGCAAAGCCACCGACAGCAGCTGTCTGACTAAAGGCTGAACTAAAGACCAGCTGGAGAGTCGGCAGTAATCGATCTAGATTGACCGCTAAGACAGTCACAGTGCCCAAGATATAAATCGCCGCCATAAAGGGCACAACCTTGGTCGATACTCGAGCAATAGACTGGATGCCGCTGAAAATAACCAGAGCTACTAAAATAGCCAAGATAGAAGCTGTCACAGCTGGAGGCAGCTGAATGGTATTCTGCATGGCCTCTGTGATGGAATTGACCTGCGTAAAGGTCCCAATCCCCAAGAGAGCCACCAAGATACCAGCTATCGCGAAAAAGATGGCCAGCGGGCGCCACTTCTCGCCCATCCCTAGTAAGATATAGTGCATGGGACCGCCCGCCATGGCTCCATGAGCATCCTTGCGGCGGTACTTGATAGCCAATAGGCCTTCGGCATACTTGGTCGCCATTCCAAAGAAAGCAGCCACCCACATCCAGAAGAGAGCACCCGGTCCACCGGTTTTAATGGCTGTTGCCACTCCGATGATATTACCTGTCCCCACCGTCGCAGCTAGAGCCGTACAAAGAGCCGCAAAGCTTGAGACATCGCCCTGATGCTCCTCGTCTGATACAAAGATTAGCCGAAAGGCACGCGGAAGTCGAAAAATCTGCAGCAAGCCCAGACGCAGACTGAGATAGATACCGGTACCAACCAGCAAAATGAGGAGGGGCGGACCCCAAACCAAAGAATCCAGACGATTCAATATTTCCAACATGATATAAGCTCCTTTTCACACCGAGAAAAAGAAAGAGCACATGCAAAACATGTACTCTGGATGTGCTGGAGTAGGGAAATCCCTGCCTCTGCGCTCTGTCCTTTTACCTGAGAGTTTGAGCGGTTCTAAACCGCCTTGCCCCTTCGGTGCCATTCATGGTCTCTCCAGAGTTCCGTCCATTTCACAGTCAGAGGCGCCTACCTCTTCCTGAAAAACTTCGTTCGGTGTTGATTATTAATTTTATATTATTCTAAAAGAACATTCGCCTTTTGTCAATATTTTATGAAAATTTTTGAGTATGTAAACGTTTTTTGATACAAAAAAGAAGCCCTCAGGCTTCTTTCAGATCGAAGACAAACATTCCAAACGGTGTTTGCCTTCGATCTGAAATTCTCTAGCTAAGTAGAGAATTCTTATTTTTCCAAACAATTTTTTAAAATAAAAATAGATTGAGGAACATCTGAGAAAACTTGGCTTAAAAATTCCAAATGTTGCTGATCTTTGCTATCTAAAGCTACGGTGTGCTTGACATTTACAGTGCCATCATAGTTCTCAATGATCTGATGACCAAAAAGGATATCTCCAAATGGGGTCACTGTTTTATCCCAAAATTCCTCAAAGGGCTTGACAAGTGTCAGCTGATATTCCATTGGGGGCATTCCTTCGAGTTCCATCATCCCACAAGAACCTGTCTTAAATCCACCATTTAATGTAATATTTTTTAAATCTTCTTCCCATTTATACCACTCTTCAATATTTTCATAGTAGGACCATACATCTTCTTTTGCTGCTTTCATGCTTAAACTGAAACTAAATTCCATTACAACAACCCCTTTATAATATGTATACTTATTATAAGTGTGTTTACAATATTTGTCAAACGTTTTTTCTTTCTAGCACTAGTATTTCTTCTAAAATAGTCTACTGGATTTGGTTTTGCTTTTCATACTGATAAAATGGAATCAGAACGATGTCTTGGTCGTATGGCTTGATTTTCGCTCTCTTATTTAACCATTTAGGCAATAGTGCGATTCCTTTCCCGTTTTCAACTAAGCTGATAATGTTCTCAAAAGAATCAATTTCTACAACTGATTTTAAATGAGCAAACTTCATTAAGCTTTGTTTTCTAAAAGGACAATTTTTATCTTTATTAACGAATATAGGCATTTCCTCAGTAGCCTTTATATTGCTTGAACAAGCATAAACTGACTCGATATGCCCGATAGTCTCATCATAATGCTTTAAATTTTCAATTTTTTGAAAGCAAAAAATTTTATCAAAGTCTTCCTGATGAGCAATGATTGGTATATCCGAAGTTTTTTGGATATTGATCTCACTTTTATTCAAATCAATTGTTTGTGAATTATTAATATCGTGATTAAATAACAATTCTGAAATTAAGATGGATATTTTCGAGGTTTCACATTTCTTTTTTAATTTCTCTAAATTGTTAGAAGTTTCCTTACAAAATTGATAAAATAAGTCTCCACTTTCTGTCGGGACTAAACCATTATATTTTCTGTAAAATAATTTCGTATCTAATTCAGTTTCAAGCACTTTCAATCTAGCGCTGAGATTAGATTGTGCATATTGTAAGATCTTTGAACTTTTGTTTATTGATCTTGTCTCATAGATCGTCACAAAAATGCTCATATCATTAAAATTCATTTAAAACACCTTATCACTTTTTGTGATAATTATATCATTTTTAAGTATTATTCAACATGATATAAATCATTTATACTGTGAATAGTTAATTAGAAAAGAGGTACCGCAATGCAAGCAATGCAATATACTATAAAATTACCAGCAGATTATGATATGGATATCATTAGACAACGTGTCCGAAATACAGGTCATTTGATGGATGGATTCGACGATTTGTTTTTCAAAGTTTATTTAATCTCTGAAAAATCTGAAGGCCAATTATTTAACAGTTACTGTCCGCTATATATTTGGAAAAATACCAACGGAATGACAAAATTCATATTTGATGGTTACTTTGATCATATTTTAAATTCTTTTGGCTGGCAGAATATTGAAATCGGAGTGACTTCATCAGTCGAAATATCTGATCATTTTAATTCAAGTAAATATGCTACATTGGAAATCATTGATATAGAAGCATCTGAAAGTTTAAAATCCTTTGCCATTCACGAGAAAATGCAAAACAACGAAAGCGGCAAAGTCGTTATTTTCAATCCTGATAAATGGAAAAAATGTATTTTTACTTTTTATACCAATAAACCCGATACACAACTACCAACATTTGAAATTTTGCACATTTCACAATAAGCGCCTATGATAAGTAATAGGGAAACGCCTGAGCAAATACTTCCTTGCTATTTTGCACACTCTGAGAGTATACTTGCTCTTCTGTATGACCTTTACTGTCATCAGCTAAATGAAAAAATCGTTACGCCATGTAACGATTTTTTTATCTATGATATTAACTCAATTCCGCGATAATAGCCTTGAGCTGGTCTTTGGTGTGAACACCTGCGACTTGCTTAACGACTTGACCGTCTTTCTTGAACAGAAGGGTCGGAATGGACATAATGCCAAATTCACGGGCAGTATTTGGATTTTCATCCACATCCATTTTAAGGATTTTCAATTCATCCTCATGGACTTCTCCTGCCAACTGCTCCAAGATAGGTGCCTGCATACGGCACGGACCGCACCAAGTTGCCCAAAAGTCAATCAGAACCAATCCCTCTTTTGTTTCTTCTGCGAATGTTGCATCTGTAACTGCTGCTACCATAAATCTTCTCCTTTTATTGCTTACTTTTGTTAACATTTTACACCAAAAACATCAGAAAGAAAAATATTTGCTACGGGTAGGATCTTAGTCACTCAGTGAGAAATGGTTGGTCATGAGATTGCTGGCATCCAAGAGAACTTTCTCCAAGAGCTGGTCTGTCGCTTCTTGCACCTTGTCGCTTATGGCTTGATTTTCAGCTTCAAAGTCCACAGCCTCGCCCTTGACCAGAGCTCGGTCTACCCGACTGATCATTTCATGTCCCCAAGCCATGATTTTTTCCTGATAATCATCCAAATCTCCGACATGACTGCTAAAATGAGCATCAGCCAGACCAGCAATCAAGCGATTGGCCCAGTAGAAGGAATCTGTCGAAACCTTGTCCGTCGTATTGGCAAAGTAGTCTGGCGTTGTTGAGACTTGAGTAAAGAAAGGAACAGCTGTATTGTAAGGCATGGAGCCGTAAGATAGCCACTGGATACCCGTCGTTGCCTGTGGTTGATTAGGGCGTAGCTGCAAGATAGCTGTCTGACTGGTCCGATTGATCCCAATAGTCCGGAAGGCTCGTCTGCTGTGCTGGTCCCCTTCTGCTCCGTAAGGATCATAAGGCGAATCCTGATAGTGACTGCTCAGGACATACTTGACATCCTCTATAGTAATCTTGCGATATGGCTTGCGGCACCAAGGAATGAAGAAACTCCTTGGATCTTGCTCCACTTCTGGATTGAGAAAACGCTGGATATCCCAAGCTCGCGGTGTATTGTAATGGCGGTCCTTATCCTTCTGGCTGCCAAAAGCATAGCGTGGATTGAAACCCTCGTCCGAGTAATTCAGATTGAGATGGTTTTCCTCGATAAATTTTTTGAGATTTGGATGGCAAAGGAAGTGCTCAGGATTGTCAAATTCAAAATAATCACTGCCCAGCTGATTGGGGTTGGTCACGTAGGCATCATCTGGCACGCGCCGCGCCATCCAATGGTGGCCGCCAATGGTTTCCAGCCACCAGATCTCATTAACATCTGAGATAGCAATCCCATTGGATTCATAAGTACCGTATTCTTCTAAGATTTTCCCTAGACGAAGAACCCCTTCACGAGCTGTTTTGATATAGGGCAAGACCAGCGTAAGGATATCTTCCTCGCTGATACCTGATTCTACTAGAGGGTCAGCCCCCAGCACGCGGCTGTTGGTCGTAATCGTCTCCGTTGCGCTGACAGCAACATTGTAGCTGTTAATCCCAGCAGCTCCCCAAATCCCATCTTTGGGAACTGCATCTGGCACTGCCGTATAGCGGACTGGATTGTCCGGCAAATCCATCTCAAAAGACGTCAAAACAGACTGATAATGGCGGGGCTGGTCTTGTGGCTCCACTACGACAAATTTCTTGGGCGTAAAAACCCCATTTTGTGAATCCTCCGTACGAGCCACAATGGTTGAACCGTCGTAACTGGCCTTCTTGCCCACCAAAATAGTCGTGCAGGAATCTGATAAATAATTAAATTTCATGGCTTATCTCTCCAATCTATTATACGCCTACATTATAGCACAAAAAATGGCTTAACCAGCCATTTTTCTTTATCTTTCTTACTTAAATATCACAATCGTCGCACCGCTGCCTCCGGCATTTTGCGGGGCATAGCCAAAGGACTTGACATGCTTATTGCGGCGGAGATATTTGGTCACTCCTTCACGGATGACCCCGGTCCCGATACCGTGGATAATATCCACCTGAGCCATGTTATTGAGGAGGGCCTGATCGATAAAGGCATCGAGCTCTTCCATGGCCTCTTCATAGCGTTTGCCCCGCAGATCCAGTCTGGCTTTCGGCCCAGCAGTATTGGCCCGCTTGACCACATTGACCTGCTTGCGCTTAGGCTGCTGCTCCTTTTCAGCCTTGAGTAAGTTAAACTCCTGCTCTTCTAGAGTCATCTTGATCAGACCGACCTGGGCTTCCCAACGGCCGTCCTTGAGCTGCTTGACCAAGGTTCCCCGCTGACCATAGCTGGTGACTAGAATATCATCTCCCACCTTGGGCGCCCGATTTTTCTTGGCCTGCTTGAGCACCTTATTATTTGATAAATCAACTGTTTCTGGTGCCAACTTTTTAAGCTGAGCCTTGGCTTCGATAATCTCATGCGGTTTGAGACTAGACTTATCATGGAGATTTTTGAGAATGCTCTCACTCTCTGACAAAGCCAAATCAACGATTTCCTGGGCTTCCAATCGTGCCTTATTGAGCTCGGTTTCCTTTTCTCGGTTAAACTCATTGTAAAGTTTTTTGAGAGCTCGGTTAAATTTGAGATTTTCCTGCTCCACCTCACGGATATTATCCAAGCGCTTGCGACTCTCCAGCGTCTGCTCTTCTAAGCGCTCAATGATTTGATTGACATCACTGTCTGTGTCAGTCTGCTCTTGGGCGTGGCCAACGATAACTTCCGACAAGCCCAAACGCCGAGCGATTTCAAAGGCATTGGAGCGGCCAGGCACTCCCTGCATAAAGCGATAGGTCGGCCTTAAACTATCTGTATCAAATTCCATGCTGGCATTTTCCACCCAGTCCGTCTCAATCCCATAGGCTTTGAGCTCAGGATAGTGGGTTGTCGCCATGGTTTTAATCTGTCTTAGCCGCAAATCTTCCAAGATAGCAATAGCCAGAGCTGCACCCTCCTGCGGGTCAGTCCCAGCTCCCAGCTCATCCAGCAGGACCAAACTCTCGCTATCAACCTGCTCCAAAATAGATACGATATTGGTCATATGGCTGGAGAAGGTGGACAGGCTCTGCTCAATGGATTGCTCATCACCAATGTCTGCAAAAATCTGACTGAAAATCCCGACGCGACTACCCTTGTCCGCCAGAATCGGCAGACCTGACTGAGCCATGATCTGAGCCAAGCCCAAGGTCTTCAGCATGATGGTCTTACCACCCGTATTAGGACCGGTAATGACAATCTCTGTCAAGTCCGGCCCGAAATGCAGGTCATTAGCCACTGCATTTTCAATCAGGGGATGACGGACACTGAGCAGTTGGATATCCTGCTCTTCCGACAGGTCTGGCACCACCGCTCCCATCTCCTGCATGAGACGGACCTTGGAACGCACCAGGTCCAGATGACCGATAATCCAAGCATTGTTGGCAATTTCAGCTACATGGGGACGGAAGAGGTCCGATAATTCCTGCAAAATCCGCTGAATTTCATAACGCTCGTCCGCCCGACTGCTGGCAATTTCTTCGTTGAGATTGACAACTGCTCTAGGCTCGATATAGACGGTATTGCCGCTGGCAGAAATATCGTGAACCACACCTGAAATGCGGTTGCGATAGGTATTTTTCACAGGCAGAACATTGCGGCCATTCCGGCTGGCCACTACCTGATCTGCCAACATCTCTCCCTTTTTTTTGAGAATCTCCTGCAGAATTTCCCGCACCTGGTTTTCATTTTCTTGAATTTTCCGGCGGATACGGCTCAAACTTTCGCTGGCAAAGCTTTCGATAAAGCCGCCATCATTAACAGCCTGCAGACTTCCTTGCAGCTTAGGGAACACAGCTAGGTTCTCAAACAGACGATCCAGCTTTTCCAAGTGCACATTTTCCAAGTCCTCATAAAAGGACTTGAGCTCCTGAGTCACAGCCAAGACACGCTTGAGGACTAAAAACTCCTCGATATTCAAGTCGCTCTCCAGCTCCAACCGCTTGGTCAAGGCAGTAATATCCTGAGTCGCGGCCAGACTAAAGTGCGGATGCTGCACAAAAATCTGCTGCATATCTGTCATTTCCAGAAAAGCCGAGGCCACCGTCTCCTTCTTACTGGTCGGCAAAAGCAGGCCCAGCTCCAGCTGCCCTTGCTCTGTCAAAAGATAGGGAGCAAAAAGTTCTTTAATCTTCTTAAATTCTAAGGTTTCTAAAATTTTTGTGTTCATAATTTTCTTTTCTAGTAAAAAAGAACCCAGCTAGCAGGCCAACTGAGTCGTCTTTTATCCGATAACTTGATTCACCCAGAGATCTTTGAGGATATTGGATGTGATAGGGGTATATTTGACAATAAAGCGAATCATGAAGCTGCTGTTGAGCCGCTCCTGAACCATCTCCATCGGCACCGTCGCTAAAATAGTCAGGCACATTCCCAAAACAAAAATAGAGATGCAAACAGCGATGGCTCCGCTGGTCACATTGTACCATTTGGTGTCCAGCTTATTGGGGTAGGGAATCAGATTCGCAAAAATCCCAAAAAAGCGCCCAAGGATGTAGACAGCCGTAAAAATAATGAGATAGGCCAAACCAGCATAAAAAACCTGATCCAACTGAAAGAGCTGGGAGCTAGGAAAAAAATAGGTCGAAGAGCCCTGAGTCGCGCTGGCATAAGGCACCCAGAGACTGATGAACTTAGCCAAACTCTTATAAAAAGCTCCAGCAACCAGCATGGAAACCATGGTCGCAGCAGCATAATATCCCTGCAGAACAATACCACGCGAGTAGCCGATATAAAAGCTCCAGGCCAATATTAGTAAAATAATAATAGAAAACATTATTTCTCCTCTATTTACCCGACTTTTCTCTCAAATCACTGAGCATTTTGTGACGAAAATCTTCTAGTTCTTTTTCCTTGTCGTCAAACTCAATCTCGCGGCTGAGCTGGGTAGATAGGCTATTGACCGCCAGCAAAATCGCCAGGACTTCATCATCTGCCGCAGGCATCTGCTCTTTGATAGCCTTGTATTTTTCCTTTGCTACCCGTTCTACTTCTTCCATAAAGAGATTATCGTGTTCTGTTGTTAGAGTTAAGGTCTTGTTTCCAAATGTAAATTTATATCGATTCAAATTTGCCATAAAATCACCTCATTGTATTATATCAAAAAAGAAGCCCTTTGTCAGTTATAAAAACACTTGGGACTAGACAGGGACTTTCTTTTTCATCTTTTTTGACATTGTAAACAGCGGTGCTCTCCTACAAAATTTTTGTAGTATTTTCAATCTTATGGCTTTCGACTTTTCCTTTTTATGGTACAATAGGGGGTATGGAAAGTATCACCCTCAGTCCCAAACAGCAAGAAATTCAGGCTTTTGTTAAGAAATATCAGAGCCAGCTGGCTCCCAGCAAGAACCCACATATTCAATATTTCTTCCGGCTGGATCAGGCGACGGTCAGTGTCTTTAGCTCCGGAAAAGTTCTCTTTCAAGGGGCAAAAGCTGCTCACTACGCTGGCTTTTTTGGCCATCAAGTGACCAAGACCAGTTCTAGTCCTGCTTCTCAGGATTTTGCCCTCATTGGGACAGATGAGGTCGGAAACGGCTCCTACTTTGGAGGTCTAGCCGTCGTAGCTTCTTTCGTCACTCCAGGCCAGCACGACTTTCTGAGAAAACTGGGCGTTGGTGATTCTAAAACCTTGAACGATAGCAAGATTCGCCAACTGGCGCCGGTCTTAAAAGAAAAGATTGCCCACCAAGCTCTGCTCTTATCGCCAGAGAAGTACAACGAAGTCATCGCTTCTGGCTACAACGCTGTCTCTGTCAAGGTAGCCTTACATAATCAAGCTATTTACCTACTGCTGCAAAAAGGCATCAATCCTGAAAAAATCGTCATCGATGCCTTTACCAGCCAGCAAAACTATAATAAATACCTAAAGCAGGAAAAAAATCATTTTCCAAATCCGGTAAGTCTGATTGAGAAGGCTGAAGGAAAGTTTCTAGCTGTTGCGGTCAGCTCTATTATCGCTCGCGACCTCTTTCTGGAAAATCTAGAAAATCTCAGTCAAGAGTTAGGCTATACCCTGCCTAGCGGAGCCGGAAGCAAGAGCGATCATGTTGCCAGCCAGATTCTTCAATCCTATGGAATGGCCGGTCTGCAGCATTCTGCTAAACTCCACTTTAAAAATACTGAAAAAGCACAAAAACTTCTAGAAAGGTAACCTATGAAAAAATCAAATACTGCTGTTGTCATTCTCAAAGAATGGGGACTCTTTATCTTCTTTATCTCTGTCATTATCCTGTCAAGGCTCTTTCTCTGGTCCCCTGTCAAGGTAGACGGCCACTCTATGGACCCTACCCTGGCCAATGGGGAATATCTGCTTGTCCTCAAACATCAGTCTATTGACCGCTTTGATATCGTCGTCGCTACTGAGACAGACGATGACGGAACGACCAAGGAGATTGTCAAGCGGGTCATCGGTATGCCAGGTGACACTATTCAGTATGAAAATGATACTCTTTACATCAACGGTAAAAAAACAGATGAGCCTTACCTGACGGACTACATCAAGAAATTTAAAGAAGACAAGCTCCAATCCACTTACACTGGGGACGATTATGATGATAATGGTGAGTTTTTCAGAAAACTCGCTGCTCAGGCTCAAGCCTTCACTGTTGATAGTGAAGGCAGCCCTGTCTTCACCATCAAGCTTCTGGATGATGAATACTTGCTTCTAGGTGACGATCGGATTGTTTCCAAGGATAGTCGCCAAGTCGGTACCTTCCAAAAAGAACAAATTCAGGGCGAAGCTAAGTTCCGCTTCTGGCCTCTGCTGCCCTTTAAGACCTACTAAGCATACCGAACTCAGTTGGACGTCAGCTGGGTTCGTTTTAAAAGAAGAACCTATAAACTATGGAATTTTACTTTTCAGGAACGATTGAACGGATTATTTTTGAAAACCCCAGCAACTTTTTCCGCATCCTGCTCTTAGATATTGAGGATACAGATGCCGAGGATTTTGAAGATTTTGAAATCATTGTCACCGGATCCATGGCAGATGTCATAGAAGGCGAAGACTACACCTTCTGGGGTAGTCTCGTCCAGCACCCCAAATATGGCCAGCAGCTGAAAATTTCCCGCTATGAGCGAGCAAAACCCAGCAGTAAAGGCCTAGTAAAATACTTCTCCAGCGACCATTTCAAGGGCATCGGGGTCAAGACTGCTCAAAAAATCGTCCAGCTCTACGGAGAAGATACCGAGGACACCATTGACAAGATTTTAGCAGAGCCGGAAAAGCTGACTCAGATAAACGGCTTAGCAGCTAAGAACCGCGAGGCCTTTGTCGCCAAGCTCAGACTCAACTACGGAACTGAGATGGTACTAGCCAAGCTGGCAGCCTACGGCATTCCCAATAAGCTAGCTTTTCAAATCCAGGATACCTACAAGGAAGAAACGCTGGATATTGTCGAAAAATATCCCTATCAGCTGGTAGAGGATATTCAGGGAATCGGCTTTAAAATTGCTGACCATTTGGCAGAAGAGCTGGGGATCCAAAGTGATGCCCCTGAGCGTTTTCGGGCTGGCCTTGTCCACACCTTGCTGACCCAGTCTATGGAGCGGGGAGATACCTATGTCGAAGCTCGTGATTTACTAGAGCATACCATCGAGCTCTTAGAAAGCTCACGCCAAGTGGAGCTGGATCCTAGTCTAGTCGCTGATGAGCTGGCTCATCTGATTGAGGAAGATAAGGTCCAGAATGTCGATACTAAAATCTTTGAAAACAGCCTCTTCTTTGCTGAAGAAGGAATAAAAAATAATCTGATCCGACTGCTGGAAAAAGGAGAGCAAGACTGCTTTGACGCAGATAACATTACTGCGGCTATCCAGCATGTGGAGGAGAACTCCGGCATCTCCTATGACAGTATCCAAAAAGAAGCCATCCGTCAGGCTATCAATCAGAAGGTCTTTATCCTAACCGGCGGACCGGGAACTGGAAAAACTACCGTTATCAACTGTATCATCGCAGTCTACGCCCAGCTTCGCGGTTTGGATCTGCGAAAGGTCAATGATCTGCCTATTCTGCTAGCAGCTCCCACTGGACGTGCTGCTCGGCGCATGAACGAATTGACTGGTCTTCCTAGCGCCACTATCCACCGCCACTTGGGGATGACTGGCGATGATGATACCAGTCATTTGGATGATTATCTGGATGCTGATTTTATCATTGTGGATGAATTTTCCATGGTGGACACTTGGCTGGCTAATCAGCTGCTCAGCAATATCTCCTCTCAGACCAAGCTCTTGATTGTCGGAGATGCGGACCAGCTGCCCTCTGTCAGTCCAGGTCAGGTACTGGCAGACTTACTGCAGATACCGACTATCCCACAGACCAAGCTGGAAACCATCTATCGGCAGAGCGAAGAGTCTACAATCGTCACACTGGCCAGCCAGATTCAGAAGGGCATTTTGCCAGCAGATTTTACAGAGAAAAAAGCGGACCGCTCATATTTTGAAGCTAGAAATGAGCATATCCCGCCTATGATTGAGAAAATCGCCAGCGCAGCCATCCGCAGCGGCATCCCAGCCCAGGATGTCCAGGTCCTGGCCCCCATGTACCGAGGCCAGGCCGGCATTGACCAGATCAACAGCCTCATGCAAAACCTGGTCAATTCTGCCGAAAAGGACCAGCTGGTCTTTGAAGCTCCAGACTGCCAGTACCGCCAGGGCGACCGGGTCATTCATCTGGTCAATGATGCCGAAAGCAATGTCTTCAACGGTGACTTAGGCTACATCACCGACCTCTTGCCTGGCAAGTACACCGACTCCAAGCAGGACGAGCTGACCATTGACTTTGATGGCAATGAACTTGTTTATCAGCGCAGCGAGTGGTACAAGATTCGCCTGGCCTATGCCATGAGTATCCACAAGTCTCAGGGCAGTGAATTTCCCGTGGTCATCTTGCCCATCACCAAGAGCAGTCATCGGATGCTGCAGCGCAACCTCATCTACACCGCTATCACCCGCGCCAAGAGCAAGTTGATCTTACTTGGGGAAAAAGTAGCCTTTGACTATGCCGTCAAAAACACCGGTACCGCCCGCAAAACCTATCTGAGAGAGCGTTTTGAAGACCTTCAGTCCCCTCCAGAACTTGCCCACAGTCCTGTGGATAGCGTGGAAAAAGCTGTGGAAAACTATGTTCTGACCGAAGAAAATTTCCTGAAAATCGACCCCCTAATCGGCCTGACCGAGGAAGATATCCACAGTATATTCAGCACATAAATAAAAAGGCTGGAACAGAATTAAATTTTTTAGTTCCGTCCTATCGCCTTTTTTTATGCCTTATTTTTCCGGCTAAAGAGCTGCAGGAGCTCGTCAGTAAAGATATCCAGACCGACCGAGGTCATCATAAACTGCAGAAAATGGAAACGTTCTGGCAGTTTTTCGGGCTCACTTTCAAAAGCGGTCCCATGCATCCAGAAGTTCACCAGCAGCAGAAAAACTTCTGCAGCCTCTTCCGGATACTGGGTCTGAAGGGAGCCATCTGCCATCCCTTTTTTGATAATGTCACTGACCACAGGGGCGCCTATCCGCAGATTGTCCCGCATCATGGTCAAAATAAAGCCCGCGTCCTTCTCATACTCACCCACAATGCCGTCCGTAGCTCGGGCTGTCTGACTTTCCAGATTAGACTTGAGGATGGTCTGCAGCTGCTCCCTGCCAGTCAGATTTTCCGTAGCCTTGAGCCACTGCTTCATCTCTTCTTCCATCAACTCCTGCCGGCTCCTCATCACCGCCACGACAATCTCATCTTTTGACTTGAAATGATGGTAGATAGCCCCCTTGGAAATGCCTGCCGTCTGGGCGATATCCTGCATACTGGTCTTTTCGGACCCCTTTTGGATAAAGAGCTGGGTTGCTGTATTTAAAATTTTTTCTCTCATGGCCTGGGATTTGTCTTTTCGTTGCGCCATTCTGTTCCCCTTTGTTTCTAATATAGCTTTATTCTACCAAAAAAGCCGGGGAAATACAAAATCATAAAAATATCTTTAAGCCTTGTCTTGCTGATCCCTTTGATACCAAAGATAGATACTGTAAGCCGCCATCAAGATATAGCCTAGGAAAAAGAGCGGATTTTCCGTCCCCTTCCCCAGGAAAATGCCTTCACCAATGGTATTGATGGCCCCGTGGAAAAGAACACAGTAAAGGATGGAATGACTGACCTTGTAAAGAGCCGCCAGCCAGAAACGGGCGAGCAGGCAGGCGGCAGTAAAGACTAGAAAAGAAGTCCCTGCCTGACTGCTGCCGGGGGTAAAGAAGAGGGGCAGATGCCAGACAGCCCAAATCAGACCGGTTGTTACAGTCGCTATCGGAAAGGGCAGAAGTCTTTCCAGAGTCGGCTGCAGAAAACCTTGCCAGCCAATCTCTTCATTGCCGCCTGTCAGAAGAGTCGTCATGAGAAAAAGCAGAGCAATCCTGAGGGGGCTAAAACCAGGCAGGAGCGGGCTCCAAAAGACTATGGAAAGGGTATAAAGAATTGTCAAAATCAAGAGATGGACCCAAGTCCTTTTTCGGGCCGATCCGATAGAAGCCAAGAGCTCCTTGAACGATTTTCCTAAGACCAGTTTGGCTCCAATGGCCGGGCCAAAAACACCAACGATGGTTAGGACCTGGGAAATAATAGGAATTCTCAGGAAAGCCGAAGCCAGCCAAGCAGACCAGCTGATGCCAAAAGTCCAGGCCAGAAAGGGCAGGATATGCCTTGTCTCTGGCTCTACATGTGTTTGTGTTTTCATATGATTACTCCTTTTTCTTTGGCAGAAGAGCGATTGCCAAGATTTTTAGCCTGCATCTTTCTGAACTCCTTTCCGATTGCCCTTCCAATACCACCAGCCGACCAGCAGGGCGGTCATGACCAGATTAGCAGCCTGGAAGCTGAGATACCTTCCGCCATTTGTAGCACTGCCGACAATCGTCGCCTGAGCAAAGTTAATGCAGCCGTGAAAGACCATGCAGGCAAAGACAGAGGCCGTCTGCTTGTAGAGAGCCGCCTGACAGAAACAGAGCAAGATACCAAAGGAGAGATAGAAGGGCAAAGAAATCTGACTTTGACTCGTTCCCGGAATCAGCCAGAGGGGCAGATGCCAGGCCACCCAGACCAGAGCCGTGATGACAGTTGCCAGAGGGAAGGAGAATTTTTTCTCCAGAGCCGGCTGCAGGAGGCCCCGCCAGCCCAGCTCTTCGTTCCCGCCTCCAGCAAAGGTGACAAAGGTCCAGCCCAGAGGAAACATCAGAACGGCATTGAGCGGCGGTAATACAGGATTGGCGATAAAAAGGGTCAAAACCCGAACCAGACAGAAGGCCAGCATATAAATCCACCAGCCCTTAGCATGAGAAAAGATAAAGTCCAGCATCTTCTTAGGATGAGAAATTTTGAGGCTGATAAAAGTTCCCAAGGCCGGTCCGAAGCCCCCGATGAAATTGAGAGCAAGGCCCAAAGGCTCAGCCCCGCTGGTCAGCTTCAGGGCGGTTAAAATATACTGAAGCAGCCAGGCTCCCCAGGTAATGCCAAAAGTCCAGGCCAGAAAGGGCAGGATATGCCTTGTCTCTGGCTCTACATGTGTTTGTTTGTTCATACGATAACTCCTTATCAAATGTAGAATAGTGAAAAGTCATCCGAAAACTGGACAAAGGCATCCTTTACTCTCAGTCTTTCAGATGATTGCCTGTTTTGAAACGCAGATTTTTAAAATCCGACCATTCGGTTTGTTTTATTATAAAAAATAAAGACCTGCGCCAAATAGAAAACGTAGTCTTTTAGTCCTTGCCTAAAATAAAAAGCAAAGATAGACTAAATAATGCTAAAAGTTATGTCAGCACCGTTTAGCTACTGCCTGCTGCTTTTAGTTTCTAAGTTGTCCTGACTCTGATGCTTAAAACAGGTCATCTCTCTGCTACTTGCTCCTTTCTTTATTTTGCAATCGCCGGATATGCCAGAGATTGGAGGCAAGGCTCAGACCGCCTACTGCCATAATACCCAGTCCTCGCCATGGGCTAAAGACAGAAGTCAGCAAGCCACCAGCAAGGACAGCATATCCAGCTTTGACTCCCCACTTAGAATAGCGTATGCCATTCTCACCCTGTGACATCTTTTTCAGCTTTTCTGCATGCTGCTGCAAAAACTCTTTCTGACCTTCCAGCTGCCGATCCATTTCCTGATTCAACTTGAGGATGTGCTCGCTTGTTTTTTCTACTACAGATTTCTTCATTTCTGCTCCTTTCTTTTCAAAAAACCGACCAGACGGTTTTTTATTTTATAGACCTAGTATAACAGACACAGAAAACTTTGTCCAGTATTTTTTCAAAAAAGATTATTTTTAGTCAATGAAAATCATCAGACAACTTAGAAACTCGTCACAAGCAACTCTCTCATACTAAAAGCTATATCTAAAAAAGCCCGGTAACGAACCAAGCCTTTATCTTTATTCAAACCCCGTCATTGTCAGTCCTAGCAGACGGATACCTCGTGGTTGCTCTTCCAAGCTATCGTATATCTCATGCGCCGTTCGCTCGATTTGCTCCTTGTCTTGAGTGGCTAGATTCAAACTTTTCCTTTTAGTCAAGGTGGAGAAATCGGCATAACGAATTTTCAGAACGATGGTTCGTCCTTTCTTATCATGCTTAGTCAAGCTATTTTCTACCTTCTGAGCCAGCAAGGTCAGCTCCTTCTTGATGTCCTCCTCACTATAGAGCAGTTTGGCATAGGTCCGCTCCTTCCCGATTGACTTACGGATGCGATTGGACTTGACTGGACTATTACTGATGCCACGCGCTTTCCGGTAGAGGTCAAAACCAAAGCGACCAAACTTATCAATCAGGGTCATTTCTGGTATCTTGAGCAGATCTGCACCAGTATAAACTCCCATTTCATGCAGTTTTTCAACGCTCTTCTTACCAACTCCATGAAACTTGGCAATGTCCATAGGTGCCAGAAAGGCCTCAGCCTCTTCGGGTAGAATAACAGTCAGACCATGAGGCTTCTCATAGTCACTGGCAATCTTGGCTAGAAACTTATTATAAGAAACGCCTGCCGAAGCTGTCAGATGGAGTTCATTCCAGATATCGTGCTGAATCAGCTTGGCTATTTTGACTGCGGATTTAATCCCAAGCTTGTTTTCCGTTACATCCAGATAAGCCTCGTCGATGCTCATTGGCTCAATCAAGTCCGTATAGCGTTTGAAAATTTCTCGGATCTGCAATCCGACCGCCTGATATTTTTCGTAATTCCCCGATATAAAAATCCCCTGAGGGCAACGCTCATAGGCTTCCTTGGAACTCATAGCCGAATGAACTCCGAACTTTCTAGCCTCATAATTGCAGGTGGAGACGACACCACGACCTCCAGTCAAGCGTGGGTCGCTGCCGATGATGACCGGATGCCCCTTTAACTTAGGATTATCCCGCTCTTCCACCGAAGCGAAAAAAGCATCCATATCAATGTGGATAATCTTCCGAGATGTATCGTTAATCAGTGGAAAAATCAGCATGCCTCCTCCTTTCTCCTACCATAAATTTCAGCTTATGAGCTTTCACAAAGTCGGCCCTTTTTGCTCAAATAAATCTGAAACAGTTTTTTGTTCTTGTAAAAAGTATTTTAAAAGTAAGATTCTTCGTCAGTAATTTTTATATGACATTTTAATTACTTTTATTATAACTTTTTTACCCATTTTTCCAAAATATTTGAAAAGAGTTATGTTTTTCAAATCTATAGTACACATCTGCGACTTTTTACTTTCTGTATTATAAAAGAAAGTCTTTCTTTCTGCCGAAAATGGTTTGTGAAACCGATTACCGTATGATATACTTTACTTATAAATGTAACAGTTTATGTTGCTAGAATAAAGAGGAAAATCAAATGGTTGTAAAAACAGTTGTTGAAGCTCAAGATATTTTTGACAAAGCTTGGGAAGGCTTCAAAGGTGAAGACTGGAAAGAGAAAGCAAGTGTTTCTCGCTTCGTTCAAGCTAACTACACACCTTATGATGGAGATGAAAGCTTCTTGGCAGGTCCTACTGAGCGCTCACTCCACATCAAGAAAATCGTAGAAGAAACAAAAGCTCACTACGAAGAAACTCGTTTCCCAATGGACACTCGTCCAGCATCTATCGCTGATATTGACGCTGGTTACATTGACAAGGACAACGAACTGATTTACGGTATCCAAAACGACGAACTCTTCAAATTGAACTTCATGCCAAAAGGCGGTATCCGCATGGCTGAAACTACTTTGAAAGAAAATGGATACGAACCAGATCCTGCTGTTCATGAAATCTTTACTAAATATGTTACTACAGTAAATGACGGAATCTTCCGTGCTTACACTTCTAACATCCGCCGTGCTCGTCACGCCCACACTGTAACTGGTCTTCCAGATGCTTACTCACGTGGACGTATCATCGGGGTTTACGCACGTCTTGCTCTTTATGGAGCTGACTACCTCATGGCTGAAAAAGTTCGCGACTGGAATGGTTTGACTGATATTGACGAAGAAACAATCCGTCTGCGCGAAGAAATCAACCTGCAATACCAAGCACTTGGTGAAGTTGTAAAACTTGGTGACCTTTACGGAGTTGATGTTCGCCGTCCTGCTTTTGACGTTAAAGAAGCTATCCAATGGACTAACATCGCCTTCATGGCTGTCTGCCGTGTCATCAACGGTGCTGCAACATCTCTAGGACGTGTGCCAATCGTATTGGATATCTACGCAGAACGTGACCTTGCTCGTGGTACATTTACTGAATCAGAAATCCAAGAATTTGTTGATGATTTCGTTATGAAACTTCGTACAGTTAAATTTGCTCGTACAAAAGCTTACGACCAATTGTACTCAGGTGACCCAACCTTCATCACAACTTCTATGGCTGGTATGGGTAACGACGGTCGTCACCGTGTTACTAAGATGGACTACCGTTTCTTGAACACTCTTGACAACATCGGTAACTCTCCAGAACCAAACTTGACAGTTCTTTGGACTGACAAATTGCCTTACTCATTCCGTCGCTACTGTATGCACATGAGCCACAAACACTCTTCTATCCAATACGAAGGTGTAACTACTATGGCTAAAGACGGATACGGTGAAATGAGCTGTATCTCATGTTGTGTATCACCACTTGACCCAGAAAACGAAGAACAACGTCACAACATCCAATACTTCGGTGCTCGTGTTAACGTGCTTAAAGCCCTTCTTACTGGTTTGAACGGTGGTTACGACGATGTTCATAAAGACTATAAAGTATTTGACATCGAACCAATCCGTGACGAAGTTCTTGAATTCGAATCAGTTAAAGCTAACTTTGAAAAATCTCTTGACTGGTTGACTGACACTTACGTAGATGCTTTGAACA
>CAUSZI010000031.1:0-24258 GCA_963536045.1 uncultured Streptococcus sp. | reverse complement strand
TGAGCAGAGCATCCAGCTTATGGCAAAGATGCCGACTATTATTGCGGCTTTTGCCAGACTGAGGTCAGGTCAGACTCCGATAGAGCCACGGGAGGATTTGGGATTTGCGGCCAATTTCCTCTATATGCTCAAAGGACAAGAGGCGAGTGAGCTTGAAGTCAAAGCCTTTAACTGTGCCTTGGTGCTCCATGCCGACCATGAGCTCAATGCTTCAACTTTTGCGGCTCGAGTCTGCGCCTCAACCTTGACCGATATTTATTCCTGCGTGACAGCAGCTGTTGGAGCGCTCAAGGGCTCGCTTCATGGCGGCGCTAATGAATGTGTCTTTGATATGCTGAAAGAGATTAGAGCAGAAGGAAATTGCCAGGCCTATCTAGACCGCAAGCTGGCCTCTCACGAGAAGATTATGGGCTTTGGTCACCGGGTTTACAAGACCCAAGATCCGCGTGAAAAATACCTGCGTAAAATGGCCAAAGACTTGACACAGGGAACCAAGGACGAAGTCTGGTATCAGCTTTCAGAGGAAATTGAAGCTTATATGAAGCATGCCAAGCACCTGATACCGAATGTCGATTTTTATTCGGCTACGGTTTACCATGTACTGGGCATTGACAGCAGTATCTACACCCTGATTTTTGCTATGAGCCGGGTGGCTGGCTGGATTGCCCATATTCAGGAACAGCGCAAGAACAATAAGCTGATTCGGCCACGTTCTAACTATATTGGTGCTCAAGGTTTGGAGTATCTTCCCATAGGAAGGAGATAAAATGGCAGATAAGATTTTGTTTAAGAAAGGGCGGTTGCTGGTACCGGATGCTCCTATTATTCCTTACATCCAAGGTGACGGGATTGGGGTTGATATCTGGGAAAATGCCCAGCTGGTCTTTGATAAGGCAGTGGAAAAGGCTTATGGCGGCCAGAAAAAGGTTGTTTGGAAGGAAGTTTTGGCTGGGAAAAAAGCAGCAGACCTGACGGGTAACTGGCTGCCGGATGAAACGCTGACAACGATTAAGAGCCATCTAGTGTCCATTAAGGGCCCGCTAGAAACCCCAGTCGGAGAAGGGATTCGTTCCTTGAATGTGGCCCTGAGACAGGAATTGGATCTCTATGCTTGTCTGCGGCCGGTTCGTTATTTTAAGGGAGTTCCCAGTCCGCTCAAGCACCCCGAGAAGACTGATATCACGATTTTTCGGGAAAATACAGAAGACATCTATGCAGGGATTGAGTGGGAGAGTGGAACGGATGCAGTCAAAAAAGTTATCGATTTCCTGCAGGAGGATATGCAGGTTGACAAGATTCGCTTTCCAGAAAGCTCTGCTATAGGGATTAAGCCTATCTCTAAGCAAGGAAGCGAGCGGCTGATACGGGCGGCTATTGACTATGCACTAGCCAAAGGACTGAGCCGGGTGACTCTGGTCCACAAGGGCAATATCCAGAAATTTACAGAGGGCGGTTTTCGGAAATGGGGCTATGAACTAGCTCAAAGAGAGTATGTGGACGAGCTAGCTTCTGGAAAACTAGTTATTCAGGACATCATTGCGGATAATTTTCTGCAACAGATTTTGCTCTATCCAGAGAAATTTGATGTTGTCGCCTTGACCAATCTAAATGGTGACTATGCCAGCGATGCCTTGGCTGCTCAGGTGGGCGGGATTGGTATTGCGCCAGGAGCCAATATCAATTACGAGACCGGTCATGCTATTTTTGAAGCTACTCATGGGACGGCGCCAGATATAGCGGGTCAAAATAGGGCTAATCCCTGTTCTCTTCTCTTATCGGGCGCCATGCTCTTTGATCATATTGGTTGGTCAGAGGTCTCTCAGCTCCTGACTAAGGCTATTGAGAAGGCTCTCTTTGAGCAAAAAGTGACAGGCGATTTTGCCAGTCAGCTGGAAGGGGTGCCGGCTTTGACCACTAGTCAATTTGCCGAGGAGCTACTGGCTAATATAGAGAAGTGTTCATAATGAAGAAAAAAGCGATGGAGAAGCTGTCTATTTAGGAAGCCTCTTCATCACTTTTTTGTCTTTTTCGATATTCCAGTCCCCAGCCGATGATCCAGCAAAAGACGAGCAGATAATTTTCAATCCAGCCCAGTAGATTCGCTTGATTCGCCTTTTCCAGATAGCCTAGCAGATGGTTGGTGCCAAAGCCCAGCCCGCCCAGAATCAGTGCTAGCAAGGTCATACGCAGATAGAACCAATCATACTTTATGTTGGCGGCAATGACTAAAGGCAGAATAGCCAGATTCCAGAAACCAATTTCCCGCTGCCAGTAGGGAGCTAGGCCATAGATGGACTCATTGCCCAATAGCAGGGGCTGGAAAATCTGGATCATAGCTGCGCCCAGCATAGCTAAGATCAGTAAAATGAAAGTCACTCGTAAAAATTTATTCATACCTGTCTCCTTTCTTATTTGTAGATTATAATGTTTTTGAAAATGATTTTCAAGTTTTCATTTTTTACAAAAGAAAGCTCTAATAAAATATTTTACAGGCAAGTCCTATCTTTTTAGGTGCTTTTGTGGTATACTAGATTAGTTGCAGAAATACAGTTTTTCTATTCAGTGGGAGCTAGCGACCGAGTCGGCGCTTTTTTAGTGCCTGGACTTGAGAGCCCATATTTATGAAGAGAAGAGCGAATACTCTCAGAAAATCGAGATTTAGCAAGGGAAAAGAACTTGGGATGTTTCGATAGGTGAGTATCAAAAGCCTTATAAGGTGGCTTCGCACCGCCTTTAGAAAGAAGAAGAACATTGAAATTTAATGAATTACATTTATCTACTGAATTACTAGCAGAGATTGAAAAAGCTGGCTTTGTAGAAGCAAGCCCCATTCAAGAGCAGACGATTCCACTTGCTATGGCAGGTAAGGATGTCATTGGTCAGGCCCAGACAGGGACAGGAAAGACAGCGGCCTTTGGCTTCCCGACTTTGGAGAAGATTGATACAGATAATTCTGCTGTGCAGGCTTTGATTATTGCCCCAACCCGTGAATTGGCAGTGCAGAGTCAGGAAGAGCTTTTCCGTTTTGGCCGCAGCAAGGGCGTCAAGGTGCGTTCTGTCTACGGTGGCTCCAGCATCGAAAAACAAATCAAGGCCCTCAAATCAGGTGCTCATATCGTCGTAGGAACACCTGGTCGTCTCTTGGATTTAATAAAGCGCAAGGCACTTAAGCTGAATCAGATTGAAACCTTAATCTTGGACGAAGCGGATGAAATGCTTAACATGGGATTTTTGGAAGATATTGAGTCTATCATTTCCCGTGTGCCAGAAGAGCGTCAGACCTTGCTCTTTTCAGCGACCATGCCGGATGCTATCAAGCGCATCGGTGTCAAGTTCATGAAGGAGCCTGAGCATGTCAAGATTGCTGCTAAAGAGCTGACGACGGAGCTGGTGGATCAGTATTATATCCGTGTCAAGGAAAATGAAAAATTTGATACCATGACCCGCCTGATGGACGTGGAGCAGCCAGAGCTGTCAATCGTCTTTGGCCGGACCAAGCGTCGGGTGGACGAGCTGACTCGTGGCCTAAAAATCCGCGGTTTCCGAGCAGAAGGTATCCATGGTGATTTGGACCAAGGCAAGCGCCTCCGCGTTCTGCGCGACTTTAAAAACGGCAATTTGGATGTCTTGGTGGCGACAGATGTAGCCGCGCGTGGATTGGACATTTCTGGTGTGACCCATGTCTACAACTATGATATTCCTCAGGATCCAGAAAGCTATGTTCACCGGATTGGCCGGACAGGTCGTGCCGGTAAGTCAGGTCAGTCTATCACTTTCGTGGCGCCAAATGAAATGGGCTATCTGCAGATCATCGAAAATCTGACCAAGAAGCGTATGAAAGGCCTTAAGCCAGCGACTGCAGAGGAAGCTTTCCAAGCTAAGAAAAAAGTTGCTCTTAAGAAGATTGAACGCGATTTTGCGGATGAAAGCATCCGTTCTAACTTTGAGAAATTCGGCAAGGATGCCCGCAAGCTGGCAGCAGAATTCAGCCCAGAAGAGCTGGCTATGTATATCCTCAGCTTGAGGGTGCAGGATCCAGATGCTCTTCCTGAAGTAGAAATTGCCCGTGAAAAACCATTGCCATTTAAACCGTCTGGCGGTGGCTTTGGCGGAAAAGGCAAGGGCGGTCGTGGCGGAAATAGCAACCGTCGCAACAATGACAATCGCCGTGACCGAGGTGGCCGTCGCGACCAATTTAAGAAAGGTCGTAAAGAAGAGCGGTTTGATAAAGAAAATCGCTACCGCAAGGACCACAAGAAGCCACGCAATACTTCTAGCGAAAAGAAAACCGGCTTTGTTATCCGTAACAAGGGTGATAAATAAAGCGAGGTGTTAACTAGAGTTGGCGACAATTTTAGCGTCGAGAGAGAGTATAAGTTCTCTCTTTTTGTTTGTTCAATAAATCTTCTTATTCTCAGTCCTGCCGAAATATATGTATGAGCCAATGTAGTTTCCTTAATCATGCTGATTGAACTTGCCCTGTTTTTCAAAGTAAATTATAGTCCCCTTACTTCTGCTGTGAACAGTTCTTGGTCTTCTTGCTATAGAACAGGATTCAAAGTATTTCAACTAATTTCGACATCAAAATTCAACATATCAGCTATTTAAAATAAAAAAATTCACAAATCTTTGTTTATATGCTGGAACTGTTGTATAATAAAGTGAAGGTGAGTCTGTAAGAAATTCAGGAGCAAAAGGAGAATGTAAAATGAAAGAAAGTAGACATAGAATCATTCTGCAAGAACTGGATCAAACAGGTGTGGTTGCTGTCAAAAATCTCAAAGAAATGCTGGGCGTCACGGATATGACCATCCGTCGGGATTTGATTGACTTGGAGAAGCAGGGAATGCTGACCCGTGTTCATGGCGGAGCCCATAAGAAGGTCAAGAATGCCCTCAACGAGATTTCCCACTCAGAAAAGCAAATGCTGAATGTAGAGGAGAAGAAGCAGATTGCCCGTAAATGTGCGGATTTGATTGCTGACGGGGATACGGTCTTTATTGGTTCAGGAACCACAACGGATTTTATCGGAGACTATTTGGATGGCAAGAATATCAGCATTGTCACCAATTCGCTGCCAATTTTTGAAAAGTTAAAAGAAAGAGCCAATTTAGATTTAATTCTGATTGGCGGACGTTATCGGGCTAAGACTCAAACCTTTGTCGGTCAGTTTGCCAATAATCTTTTGAAAGAAATCAAGGTTTCTAAGGCCTTTATTGGGGCGAATGGCATTGACGGTCATAATGTTACGACAAGCAATGAAGAGGAAGGTAATGGCGATGCGATTATCCTTAACAATGCCATCAGCAAATATATTGTAGCCGATAACAGCAAGTTTGACAGCTATTCTTTCTATTCTTTTTACCGGCTGGACAACCTCAGTGCAGTTGTGACGGACGATAATATCGCTCCGAAAGTCAAGGAAAAATACAGCACCTATGTTGAAATTTTGTGATGTCTGACCGATGAGAGAAACCTGGCTCAAATGAATAATTTATAGATGCTGTGACTGGGATTTTGTCTAGAAATTCCGGTCACAGCCTTTTTATATCTTAGTCGATTTTGTAAACAACAGTCTTGACTTTGCCGCGGAATTCCTTATATAATAAAATGTATTATTAAATTTTAGGAGGTCTTATGACAATCAATATAGTGATTTTTGTGGCTGTGTCACTTTTTCGTTTGGTGTTTTTGAGGAAATCCTCTCAGAATGAGCAAGATATTCTGGCCAAGGGTGGCATGGAGTACGGGGTGAAAAATTCAAATATTATGAAGTACCTACACATGCTTTTTTATGCGGTCTGCTTTCTGGAGTTGCTCCTGAAAAAGCCAGCTTTTGACTTTGTGAGCCTACTGGGAGCTGTGTTGTTGCTATTTTCTATGTTTATGCTCTACCTTGTTGCCAAGCTCTTGGGGCCAGTTTGGACCATCAAGCTCATGCTGGTTAAGGATCATAAGTTTGTCGACCACTGGCTATTTCGCAATGTCAAACACCCTAATTATTTCCTGAATGTTGTACCAGAATTGGTGGGCTTGGCACTGCTCAGTCATGCTTACTTTGCTCTGTTTGTCCTCTTCCCGCTCTACTGTATCACTCTCTATGTCCGTATCAAGGAAGAAGAGCAGTTACTCAAGGAAGTTATCATTCCAAATGGGATTGCTGGCGAATAAAGTTAATAAAATGCATATCGACTGCAAAAGAAAGGCTAGGACGTTTATGTCCTAGCCTTTTCTTGCATGAATTTTCGTATTTCATCAGCCATTTGCTGGGGTTGGCTCGCTTCAAAAAGTAAACTATTTTCTTCAGGCTGGTGGGCAGTTTGGCTGAAAGCCAAAACTGGCTTCCCCTTGCTGATAGCCCTTTGGACAATTTGGTCGACTTCTCCCCAGTGATTGATATCCAAGTAAATATCCGCCCTATCTAGCAAATCCTCAATAAAGTCATCCTGGTGAATATTGGTGTAGAGGTTGATATTGGGATAGTCCTTAAAGCTGGCCAAGTAAGGAGAAATACTGGTCTTAGCAGTTATGTGAAATTCCAAGTCTGGCAGATTTTCTGCTAAATAGGCCAGCTGTTCCAAGGTATCAGAAGCTGTCAGCGTAAAGGCATGGAAATTGCCCTGTGGACGCTCCTTGATGATAAGCTCTTCCTTGCTCATAGCGATAGAGTTGCTGGGAATATCCTGGAAAATCAAGCTGTTGGCTCCGATGATGACATTATCGCCAATGGTCACACCTTTGAGAATCACAGTATTAGCCCCAATCCAGCAGTTTGCTCCAATCTTAACCGGCGCAACAGTAAAATCAATCTTTTCAATATGGTAATTAGAATACTGATGATTATGGTCAAAAATGCGGACCCCATCGCCAAACATGGTGTCCTTGCCGATTTCGATAGAGTGCTGACATCGGACAGTGCAGTGGTCATTGAAGAAAACTCGGTTTCCTAGTTTGAGTTGTGCGCCACTGGCTACACTGAGGCTGGTAAAGGATTGGAAGACGACATCTTGACCGATATCAAGCTGGCTATCTGGGGAAATTTCGATATGATGAAAGTCGCCTTTAAACTGGATTTCAGGCATTTTGAGTCCTTTCTTTGATGTAAGCCAGTTTGGCTTGTCTAGTTTTCTTTTTAAAGAGTGCTTCAGCTGACATGGCAGCCGGCTTGCTAGGGTGTTCTTCTTGGTAAAGTAAGGTAACTGGCAGCCGAGCGCGGGTGTATTTGGCTCCTTTGCCAGCTTGATGTTTTTTGAGTCGGGCTTGGACATTCGTTGTGTATCCGGTGTAGAGGGAGCCGTCCCCGCATTCAAGTACGTACATATAGGCTTTATTTTCCATAGTAAATCTCGTGAATCTCCGGAGTGTAGCTGCCGTCCTGATTGTGAATAAAGAGAGGGGGCAGGATTTTTAGACCGTCGCGGGAACCATCTTTAATTGCTTCGATAAGCAGCATATTGGCCTCTTTACCCAGCTTTGGATAGACAAACTGGATGCGCTTGGGAGCCAGTTTGTGGGCTTGCATGGTATCTAAAATATCTAAAAAGCGTTCTGGTCGATGAACCATAGCCAACCGACCATTGGATTTGAGGACTCGCTGGGCAATCTTGCAAATCTCTTCCAGATTTGTTGAGATTTCATGGCGGGCTAAAAGGTAGTGCTGGCTTTCATTGAGATTGGATTGCTTGTCCACTTTGAAATATGGAGGATTGCAGAGAATCATATCAACCTTGCTGCCAGTAATATAGCGCCCTAGGTTTTTCAGATCGTCCTGAATAACCTGCATTTGCTGAGTCAAATCATTGAGCTCAATGGAGCGCTCGGCCATGTCTGCCAGACGTTCCTGGATCTCGACTGCCAGGATCTTGGCCTTGGTGCGAGTGCTTGCAAAAAGTCCAACAGCGCCATTTCCAGCACAGAGATCGACAATCAGCCCCCGCTGGGGCAGCTTAGGAAAGCGGGAAAGCAGCACGCTGTCTACCGAATAGCTGAAGACCTCACTGTTTTGAATAATCTTGACATCCGTTGAAAAGAGCTGGTTGACGCGCTCTCCGTCTTTTAGTTTTGCTTCGTTCATAAGTCAATTATAGCATGATTTAGCAAGGATTCCAAAGGGATATGGGAAGTTTTTGCACAATCAAAAAAACATGCGAGGGCTCTCACATGTTTTCATGAGCTTAAATGATAATTCTTTTTTAGCTAACCCTTAATCAAATCTGTATTTCTGCTTGATGGTGCAGACAACGAAGATAATTCCGAAAATGACCATGAGAATCAGATAGACAGGCAAAGTTGCGACTGTCAGCGTTGCAATTTCCAAAAGGTGCTGCAGGACAAAGGCTGATAGATAGAAGCCAAAGACAGAGAAGATAATGAGCAGGCTACGCCAGAGGTTGAGTGGCAGACAGGCCCGGATGACTGACAGGAAGCTGATGCTGCCTAGCAAGTAGTAGGTTAGGGTAGCCATTTCTATGTCGCCCCAGCCATGGCTGCTGCCCCAGATGCGGACAAATAGCACGCTGAAGACAATCATGAGGGAGCTTGGCAGAGCCAGCTGCAGGGAGCGTTTGAGGAAGTGCTTTTCAACCGGCTTAATATTGCGCTCAAAGGTGAGGACAAAGGGCGGGAAACCTTCGACAAACTGGTCAATCAGGGTGATTTGAATCGGGATGAATGGGAAAATCAAAAGGTATTCAGATTTTCCGAGCAGGATACTGGCGATACAGATGATAGCCAGGATAAAGGAATAGATCGTCTTGATGAAGAAAATCGGAGCAATCCGGCCGATATTGTTAACGACCCGGCGACCTTCAAAAAGAATCTCAGGGACATCGTTAAAGTCGGAGTTAAGAAGGACCAAGTTGGCAATTTGCCGAGTTGCGGGGTCTCCCTCCGCCATGACGATGGAGCAGTCTGCTTCACGCAAGGCTAAGATATCATTAACACCATCTCCCGTCATAGCTGTTGTCCGACCGGCGGCCTTGAGAGTTTGGATGAGCAGCTTCTTCTGATGAGGAGAAACACGGCCGAAGATGGCTGTTTCTTCTGCTTGCTCAACCAGTTCTTGATCGCTGATTTTAGAGCAGTCGATGTAGCTGTCGTAGTTGGCAAAGCCAGCTTGGCTCGCAATATGCGAAACAGTCACTGGATTGTCACCAGAGATGATTTTCAGATCAACATCCTGAGAGCGCAGGTAGTCCAGTGTCTCAGCCGCTCCCTCACGAATAGGATCAGTGATTTCCAGAACAGCTAAAGCGGTCATATCTTCAGGCAGTTGGATACTGTGTTTGTCTAGCACTTGGTCGCTGTGAGCCAGTACCAAAACCCGCGAACCGCGTTTTTGGGCCTCTCCAACTGCTGCAGGATTGCTGTCCAGCAGCATTTCAGGTGCCCCCAGAAAGATAGTTCCGACACTGGATAAATGCATAGCGCCCCATTTTCGGTCACTAGAAAATGGGATGACATTGTCGCTAGTATAGGTGTGCTCCAGGTGGCCGTATCCCTTGCGGATAGCCTGAGCTGTTGGGTTATTATCCTCGCTGGTTTGGATGTAGGCTGCTAAGATTTGACCGACGGTCTCATCAGAAAACTTATCTGACAGGCTATGCAAGGCTTCAACGGTCATTTTACCTTGGGTAATTGTCCCGGTCTTGTCCAGACAGAGAGTATCTACCCGAGCTAAGGTCTCAACAGAATACATTTCCTGAACAAGCACCTTGCGCATGCCGAGCTTGATGACAGCTGTCAGAAGTGACGTGACTGTCAGCAGGGCAATTCCCTTAGGCAGCATACCCAAAAGAGCTGTCGAGCTGGTAATGACAGAGTTTTTGACAGGCAATCCCTTTATCATCAGGGCTTCAAAGAAGAGAGCCAATCCAAAAGGAATGATAATTTTTCCGGTAAAGCGGGAAATTTTCCCAAGATTGTAGAGAATGCGCGAGTTGATAGGCTTGAGTGTTTTAGCTTCAGTCATGAGCTTGTTGGCGTAGTTATCTGCACCGACATGGTGCACCTCAGCATAGATCTGCCCACTGGCCAGAAAGCTACCAGACAGCAGCTCAGCGCCTTCTTCCTTGAGAACCAAGTCACTCTCCCCTGTCAGCATGGCTTCATTGGCCTCGGCAACACCTTCTACCACACGGGCATCACTGGGAATCTGCTCGCCGGCTGACAGCTTAATCAAGTCACCCAGTACAATTTCTTCTGGTTGAATCTTAACTTCCTGGCCGTCGCGGATGACTGTGACCAGCTCTCGGCTGACCAGATTGAGCTTGTCAATCATGTGCTTGGCTCGTAGTTCCGTAATAATACCAGTGACGGCGTTAAAGCTGATTACTGCGAAGAAGACTAGATTGCTCCAGGCTTGGACAGAGACCAAGGCTAGAGCAATAACAAAGTTAAGGGCATTAAAAAGGGTGAAAACATTCCGCTTAACGATTTGCCAGTTACTAGTACTGGTGTCACTTGTAAAATCGTTGGTCAAGCCCTGCGAAATCTTCTCATCTACTTGGGTTTGGTTTAAACCGATTAATTCTTTCTTGTTCATGAGATTAATGATACCATTTTTTTATGGAAATGGCTATCAGAATCAGCTGTTACAGCCAAAGTTTGGAAAAATATTGCAGACTATAAGGGTATAGGGTATAATGGGAAAGGATGTAATAAATTTCAAGTACAATCACAGTTTGAAATAAGGAGAGTTTATGTTTTATACCTATTTGCGAGGTTTAGTGATTTTTATCCTGTGGACCTTGAACGGCAATGCGCATTACCACAATAAAGAAAAGATTCCTTCAAAAGATGAAAATTATATCTTGGTTGCCCCTCACCGGACATGGTGGGATCCAGTTTACATGGCTTTTGCGACCAAGCCCAAGCAGTTCATTTTCATGGCCAAGAAACAGCTTTTTGAAAATCGGGTGTTCGGCTGGTGGATTCGCATGTGTGGTGCCTTTCCTATCGACCGGGAAAATCCTGGTCCGTCAGCTATCAAATACCCTGTCAATATGCTGAAAAAGAGCAATTGTTCCCTGATTATGTTCCCAAGCGGCAGTCGCCATTCTACGGATGTCAAGGGAGGAGTGGCAGTGATTGCTAAGATGGCTAAGGTCCGTATCATGCCAGTAGTCTATGCTGGTCCCATGAGCCTCAAAGGCTTGGCAGCTGGAGAACGCGTGGACATGAATTTTGGTAATCCAATTGATATTTCAGACATTAAGAAGATGAATGATGAGGGAGTTGAGGAAGTGGCCCGCCGTGTTCATGCGGAATTTGACCGTCTGGATGCTGAAGTAGCCCCTTACCAGACACAAAAGAAAGGCAATATTTTCTTGCGGATTTTACGTGCCTTTGTCTTTATTCCTGCTATTTTGATTGGAATTTTGACTATCATTTTCAGCTTTTTTGCCAGCTTTGTCTGGGATCCGGATAAGCACAGAAAATAAGATACTAATCAGCTTACTGAGTAATCTCGCTTGGGAGCTGATTTTTTTATGTGAGTGAGCTATAATGTTTGTATGTTTTATAAGGAGGATGCTATGTCTCTTACTTTTTTATCTTTTGTAACCTTATCACTGTTTATGCTGCACGAGTTTGATGAGATTATCCTGGTTCGGCCTTGGATTTCTCAGAATCAAGATCATCAAGGCTATCAAAAGGAGATGTTCATTGCTGGGAGAGAGAGTTATCTTTCTGCTGAAAGCATTGCTCTAATGATTGCAGAGGAATTTCTACTGGCTTTTATCCTTTTGTTGCTTGCCATTCTATTTCGTATTCCCGAGCTGGCTCTGGCTATTGGCTTCTGTCATACTCTTCATCTGCTGGGCCATATCATGCAAGTGTTTCGCTTTCGTAGCTGGGTACCGGGCGGCTTTACAGCTTTGACAACTTTTCCTATACTCATCTTAGTCTTTGTCCTTTATCTATGTCAGCAGTCAGTTTCTTGGCCGCTGCTTCTGATTCTAAGCGTGCTAGTGATGGCTTTTCTTTTAGCAAATTTGGCTTTTTTGCATAGCAGAGCTAAAAAGTTAGAAGCTTGGATATACAGGATAAGCAAAGCAGATTGATATTATAGCTCCTATTTTCATCAATGACCCTTCTATCTATACGATTTCTTGCAAAATAAAGATTTTAAAATATGACAAGCTGAAAATATTCTCGGCTTGTTTTATTTTTTTGCAATCTTTTACGAATAAAAAGACAAAGGAGAAAAATATGCTTGAAGAAATCATTGAAAAGCTGAAAGAATACAAGCTCTTTGTCGGTCTGGCAGTAGTTGGCGCTGTGCTAGGTGGTTTTTTCCTCATCAAAGGAAATCACCAGCCGCGAAATCAGGTGGCCGCCTTGAGTCAAGAAATAACTTCCTCATCCAGCTCAGCTGATGAAGAAAGTGAAAAAGTTCTTTCTAAGGGCAAGGCGGACGAAGAGGAGAGTGAGCAGGTCACTGTGGATATTAAAGGCGCAGTTAAGAATCCTGGTGTCTATGAGCTGAGAGCAGGAGCGAGAGTCCATGAAGCTATTCAAAAAGCTGGCGGATTGACAGCAGACGCCGAGGCTAAGTCCATCAATCAGGCACAAAAATTAACGGATGAAGCAGTAATCTATGTGGCAAAGATTGGTGAAGAAGGAGCCGATGTCACACAGGGTGGCCAGCATCAAGCAGGAGCTTCTGATTCTGCTGGTGCCAGTGGTGGAAAGTCAGACAAGGTCAATCTAAATACGGCGACAGAGGCTGAACTGCAGACTATTTCAGGCATCGGACAGAAGCGGGCTTCTGACATCATCGCCTACCGCGAAAGCAGTGGCCGCTTCAAGTCAGTAGATGATCTGAAAAAGGTGTCAGGGATTGGAGATAAGACCTTAGAAAAGCTGAAAGAATATGTCACAGTGGATTAAAAAGTTACCTCTAGCCCCTATCTATCTGGCTTTCATCCTTGTATGGGCCTATTTTGCAGTCTATTCTGGAAGTTCTTTGGCTTATTTTGGGCTGGGTGTCCTTCTGCTTCGTCTCTTTTTCAGCTATCCCCTCAAAAAAAGTCTAGCTGCTTTGGCATTCCTGTCCCTTTTTGTCCTTTTTTTCTTGCTTCGTCGGGAAATAGCAGAGCAGACCTTTAGGCAGGAACCTCCTTCAGCTAGCTCGGTTCAAGTCTTGCCAGATACGATCAAAGTCAATGGAGATTCCCTATCCTTTCGAGGGCGAACGGACGGTCGGCTTTATCAAGTCTTCTACAAGATCAAATCAGCCAGTGAAAAGGAAGCTTTTCAGCAACTGACAGATTTGGTTGTCCTTGATATGGAAGCAGAGTTTGAACAGGCCCAGCCGCAACGAAATTTTTTGGGCTTTGACTATCAGGCTTATTTAAAAAGTCAGGGGATTTACCGTACCTTAAAAATCAACAAGATTCAGTCTTTCAGGCAGATTTCCAGCCTGAATCCAATGGATTGGCTGTCTGTCTGGCGCAGAAAAGCGCTGGTTTACATTAGAAATAATTTTCCTAGTCCAATGAGCCATTATATGACAGGACTCTTGTTTGGTGACCTGGATACGGAGTTTGCGGAAATGAGCGATTTGTATTCTAGTTTGGGTATCATCCATTTGTTTGCCTTGTCTGGTATGCAGGTAGGTTTCTTTTTGGCTGGTTTTCGCAGAATTCTTCTAAGGTTGGGGATGAAGAGGGAGACAGTAAATGCTTTGCAGCTGCCTTTTTCATTTATCTATGCTGGACTGACAGGCTTTTCTGTTTCTGTCGTCAGAAGCTTAGTTCAGAAGCTATTGGCTCAACAAGGACTGACCAGATTAGATAATTTTGCTCTGACACTGATGGTTCTCTTTATCATCATGCCCAATTTTCTTCTGACAGCAGGCGGTGTCTTGTCCTGCGCTTATGCCTTTTTAATTTCTATGATGGATTTTGAAAAGTTGCCGCCGATTCGGAAGCTTTTAGCGGAAAGTCTGACTATTTCATTGGGGATTTTGCCTATACTGATCTACTACTTTGCAGAATTTCAGCCTTGGTCCGTGATTTTAACTTTTCTATTTTCACTACTCTTTGACCTGCTGATGCTACCAGGCTTAACCCTCATTTTTATTTTGTCGCCACTTTTAAAAATCACTCAAGTCAATTTTTTCTTTGACTTACTCGAAGATGCGATTCGTTGGGTAGCTGACTTTGCTCCGAGTCCTTTGATTTTTGGGAAGCCCAACCTCTGGCTACTTGTTGCCCTCCTTTTAGTTTTGGCTATAATCTATGACTTTCGGAGAAAGAAAAGCTGGCTTTTGTCTTTTAGTTTGCTTGCTCTTCTTTTATTTTTCCTAACAAAGCATCCGCTGCAAAATGAGATTACAGTGGTGGATATTGGTCAAGGAGATAGCATTTTTCTCAGGGACTGGCAGGGCAGGACAGTTTTGATTGATGTAGGAGGACGAGTTGAGATAGGAAAAAAGGAGGCTTGGCAGGAGCGACAGACTTCATCCAATGCAGAAAGAACCTTAATTCCCTATCTCAAAAGTCGTGGCGTTGCTAGTCTGGATGTATTGGTCCTGACTCATACCGATACCGATCACATGGGAGATATGCTGGAGGTAGCTAAGCATTTTTCCATCAAGGAAATCTATGTTTCCAAAGGAAGTCTCACTCAGCCTGATTTTGTTCAAAAGCTGGAGCAGATAGAAACTTCTGTCCATGTCGTAGAAGTGGGAGATGAGATTCCGGTATTTGACTCAGCTTTGCAGGTTCTCTATCCTAGCGGGGTAGGCGACGGTGGAAATGATGATTCGATTGTACTCTACGGAGAGTTCTTTCAGACAAAATTTTTGTTTACAGGTGATTTGGAAAGACAAGGAGAAACCGAACTGCTGCAGCGCTTCCCTCAGCTGAAAGCAGATGTCTTAAAAGCAGGGCACCATGGTTCCAAAGGCTCGTCCAGTCCAGAGTTTTTAGAGCAAATTCAGCCGAAACTGGCCTTGATATCAGCCGGTCAGAATAATCGTTATCGTCATCCCCATCAGGAAACCTTGCAAAGATTTGAGAAGTTTAATACAGCTATCTATCGAACTGACCAGCAGGGGGCCATTCGGTTTACTGGTTGGAATTCCTGGAGGATTGAAACGGTTCGTTGATAGCAGCGCTAAAGATGCCAACTCATACTTTGTAGACTGCTTAGCCTCAGTCAGGAAGTCATATTGATTTATTTATGCATTTGTGATAAGATAATGGGTATAAAAAATTATAGAGGAGAATTTTATGTTTGCTGCATATAAAAAATTCTGGACACATTATGCTGATTTTTCAAGCCGCTCTAGTCGGTCAGACTATTGGTGGGCGTTTTTGTGTCACATGATTATCATCGTACCATTGTTTATCATTTTTTGGGCATCTGCTTTTGGAAGTATTCTTTCAGCCGCAGTTCAAGACTCAACATATGGATATGAATCAGATCCATCAGCAATCTTGGCTGGAGCAGGATTCGCTGTAATCTTTATTTTCATCTTAATTCTATATGCTCTGGCAACTTTTGTACCTAATTTGGCTATCATTGTCCGTCGTTTACGTGATGCTGGTTATCATTGGGCTTTCCTTTTCTTGTATGTTGGTCCTTTTTTACTATCATTTATTCCAGTTCTAAATATTATTGCAGGAATAGTATCTCTTCCATGTAGTATTGCTTTGATTGTTTTGCTTTGTCAAGGATCTAAGCCTGAAATGGTTGGAAATTCAAACGGTCAGCAATATGGCCAGCAAAACTTCCAAGGACAACAGTTTGGCCAACAGCCTTACAATCAAGGTTTAAACTATGAAAAACAACCACAACAAGGTGGTTTCCAAGGACAACAGTTTGGTCAGCAATCACAACAAGGCGTTTTCCAAGGACAACAGTTTGGTCAGTCACAACAACCAGTTCAAAATCAACAGTTTGGCCAACAGCCGCAACAAGGTGGTTTCCAAGGTCAGCAATTTGGTCAACAGCCACAGCAAGGTGGTTTCCAAGGTCAGCAATTTGGTCAACAACCACAACAACCAGTTCAAAATCAATCATTTGGTCAACAGCCACAACAAGGTGGTTTCCAAGGACAACAGTTTGGTCAGTCACAACAACCTGTCCAAAACCAACCATTTGGCCAACAGCCGCAACAAGGTGGCTTCCAAGAACAGCAGTTTGGTCAACAGCCACAACAACCTGTTTCTGAGCAAAGTCAAGCGGTGGAGCAAGCAGAAGCAGTTCAAAATCCATTTACTGCTGAAACACCTGAGCAGTCAACACCTCAGGATTTTGGAACTCAAGCACCTGTTCAAGATAATCCTTTTGTTTCATCAGTTCAAGAGGAGCAAGCTTCTACACCAGCTGAAAACAGTGTAGAGGATGCAACTGAAAATCAAGAATAAACAAAGAAAGAGTTGGAATTTTTCCAGCTCTTTTTGTTCTATCTCTCGTAGAAAAGTTTTAACAGAACGAGGCATTGATTGCTTTTCATAACAAAGAAAAATGAAGCCATTGACAGTTCATATTTATATAGCAAATATACTCAAAAATTAGATTTTGTTTGCAAAGAAAATAGCAGACTTTCCGACTCTTTTTTGTTACAATCAATACATGAAAAAAAATTGACAAGAAATATAAAGCATAGGAGACTTTCGGTGTTAGCTATTGAGGAAATTAAAAAAATCACGTCAAGCAATCTTCCTGCTTTGACCATTTTGACTGGGGATGACTTGGGGCAGTTTGAGTTGTTGAAGGAGCAGTTTCTCCGCCAGATTCAGTTTCAACCGGGCGATTTGAACACTGCTATTTTCGATATGAAAGAAGCAAACTATCAGGATGTGGAGTTGGACTTGGTCAGTCTGTCTTTTTTTACGGATGAAAAAATAGTGATTTTGGACCATTTTGCTGATTTGACAACAGCCAAGAAGCGGTATCTGACTGATGAAGAACTCAAATCTTTCGAAAATTATCTAGAAAATCCAGCGGATACGACTCGTCTGGTTATCTTTGCAGAAGGCAAACTGGATAGCAAGCGCCGTCTGGTCAAACTGCTGAAACGGGATGGGAAAATTTTTGAGGCTGCAGAACTCAAGGAAGCAGATCTACGGGCTTATTTCAGCAAGGAAGCGCAGGCAGAAGGATTACAATTTGCTCCGACAGCTTTCGATCAGTTGCTGCTGAAATCAGGTTTTCAGTTCAGTGAAGTTAGTAAAAATTTAGCCTTTCTGAAAGGTTATAAAGAGTCTGGTCAGATTGATTTAGAAGACATTGCCGAGGCTATTCCCAAGACTCTTCAGGACAATATTTTTGACCTGACCCAGCTGATTTTGCAACAGAAGATTGATGAAGCAAGAAGTTTGGTCCGAGATTTGACTCTTCAAGGTGAGGATGAAATCAAGCTTATTGCTATTATGCTGGGGCAGTTTCGTATCTTTACGCAGGTTAAGGTTTTAGCAGAAAATGGCAGAGCTGAGAGTCAGATTGTGTCTGATTTGTCCGACTATCTAGGCCGCAAGGTCAATCCTTATCAAGTCAAATTTGCTTTAAAGGATGCTCGCTCACTGAGTTTAGCCTTTCTTAAAAAGACTATGGCCTGTCTAATCGAAACAGATTACCAAATTAAATCGGGGCTGTATGATAAAGATTACCTGTTTGATTTGGCTCTGCTCAAGATTGCAACGGGTGAGCTACAAGCAAAATAGTTGAAAAATTCTAATGATTGCGTTATCATTTTTATAATCATATAGAAAAAGAGGTCTATCAAATGGCAATTATCTTACCTGATCTTCCTTACGCTTACGATGCTTTGGAGCCTTACATTGATGAAGAAACAATGCACTTGCATCATGACAAGCATCACAATACCTATGTAACGAATGTTAATGCTGCGCTTGAAAAACATCCTGAAATCGGTGAAGACTTGGAAAAATTATTGGCTGATGTGGAGTCTATCCCAGCTGATATCCGTCAAGCAGTCATCAACAACGGTGGTGGTCATCTTAACCACGCTCTTTTCTGGGAATTAATGACACCAGCAGAAACATCACCATCTGCAGAGTTGGCAGCAGATATTGAAGCTACTTTTGGATCATTTGAAGACTTTAAAGCAGCTTTCACTGCAGCGGCTACAACTCGTTTTGGTTCTGGTTGGGCTTGGTTGGTTGTCAATAAAGAAGGCAAGTTGGAAGTGACCTCAACAGCAAATCAGGATACTCCTATTTCAGAAGGTAAAACTCCAATCTTGGGACTGGATGTTTGGGAACATGCTTACTATGTGAAATACCGCAATCTTCGTCCGAATTACATTCAAGCTTTCTTCTCAGTTATTAACTGGAAAAAGGTTGACCAACTTTACGCTGCTGCGAAATAAACAGGCAGTTTCAATATATAAAAAGGCGAATCGATTAAAGATTTGCCTTTTTTAATGCTTAAAATACCTTTTTTCTGGATTTCACTTGTTATTTTCCTCATAATTTTTTATAATACAAATGCTAGGAGAAATGTTTTGAGTAAAAAAATTGTAACGATTATCGTAGCTGTAGTTTCTTGTATTTGTCTGCTGGGCTTCATCGTCCTTTTTATAACCGAACGAAATAAGGCCATTGAAAAGAAAGCACAAGAGGCTGCCCAACTTGCAAAGTCTGGCGAGCAAGAACAGGAGGAGGAGAAAGTCAAGCCTGATTCCAAACCAGTTGAAGAAAAGCCCAAGCCAGTTGAAGAAAAGCCCAAGCCAGTTGAAAAAAGTCCAGAGGAGAAGCAGAAGGTCATGGAGGCGGACGGCCCGACTATGGATGCTTTAGGACTTCGATTTGACTATGCAAATTTGGATTTGACTCAGGTCATTCAGGCTTATATGACTGAAATGGGAATTGAACCCTCCCAGGTTGCATTTTCATATAAGGATTTGACGACTGGCAAGACCTTTGCAATGAATGATACCCAGCCTATGACTGCGGGATCGACCTACAAGCTCCCTCTCAATATGCTGGTAGTAGATGAGGTTGCTGCTGGCAAACTTTCTATGGACGAGCGGTTTGATATTACCAATACAAACTATGAATATAGGGGCGAGCATGATAACTATGTTGGTGCTTTCAACGGTGCTATGAGAATATCAGACATGCAGGAATATTCCTTGGTTTATTCTGAAAATACTCCAGCGTATGCTTTAGCAGAGCGTTTGGGCGGTATGGAAAAGGCCTATGATATGTTTAGTCGCTACGGTCAGTCCAAGGCTGATATTAAGACGATCAGCCGGGAGAATAATAAGACCACAACGGATTACTATATTCAGGTCCTTGAGTATTTGTCTAAAAATCAGGAAAAGTACAAGGATATCCTTTATTATATAGGCGAATCCTTCCCAGGTGAATACTATAAGCGCTATCTGCGTGACATTACCATCTATCAAAAGCCTGGATATGTTCGTGAGGCGCTCAATGTGGATGCATTAGTTATGGAAGAGAAGCCCTATATTATAGCTCTCTATACGGCTTATTTAGGTGGTAGCACCGAGGCCAGTGATGAGATTAGTGGTGTCGGAATTGAGCAAGTTGGTCAGTTAGCCTACGTCATCAATGAATGGCATCGGGTTAATATGAACTAAGAGCAATCTAGTCTAGACAGGCTAGATTTTTTGATAGCTATTTAGAAAAAAACCAAAATACCTCTTGCTTTTTTGAAAGAGAAGTGTTACAATCTATTTAGAAGATGTTCTAATTACTTCATTCTGCTCTGTTTAATTAGTCACTGAGCAATTTTTTATAAAAGCTATTTAGAAAAAATTCTAAATTTCTCTACTCAAAAAGGAGGAAAAATGAAGAAAGCAAGAAACTCAATCCTACTAACCGTAGTAGGTCTAGTGACGGGTCTATCCATTTGGCTGGCTGTTTTTTCCTGGGTGCTCTATAAAAATAAGGACGACCTGCAAAAAATATCCAATCAAAAACATTTTTAAATACAAAATAGGCAATCTAGTTTTTCTAGACTAGATTTTTTAATCCAGAGTATTTAGAAACAAATCGAAATACCTAAGAAGGATTAGATTGCTTCGTTTCGTACTCTTTATTTAGAAAATTTTCTAAATAGATAGATAAAGGAGAAAAGATGAAAAGAGGATTACTTTTATTGCTTATAGGCTTGCTCACGGTTTTATCCGTCTGCTGGGCAATCCCGTCTTGGATCGTTTTCAAAAATAGACGAAAATTGGAAGGAAAAATTAAATGTTGAAAGAAATTTTACGGAAATACCGCGCTTCTTATCTGGGTGCGACTATCTTTAGCATTGGAGCAACGATTTTTATCACTTTGTTTTCTTTGCAGCTGGGAGTTGTTGTGGACAGTGCGCAGAAGGCTCATTCTAACTTGCTTGGACAATTCTTTATCTGCCTTTTTTGCACTTGTGCTTGGTCTCTTTGCAGCTTGCTGGCTATTTGGTTCAAGAACAATCATAATAAGCAAGTCTTGGAAGAAGTCAAAACGAGGCTTTTCCATTCTTTTTATAACAAGAATTTGCATGACAAGGCTTCCGAGCAGGAAAATAGCTATCTCAACACAACGACCAAGAATATGGATATTTACCAAGAGAATTACTTGACCCCGCGCTGTGATATTGTGGCTGCCTTTTCTTCAGTTTTTATCAGCACACTGGCTATTTTTTGGATTGAATGGCGCATGGCTCTGGGCTTTATTCTCATTTCTTTTTTGACCATGGCTGCGTCACAAATTCCAGGGATATTGATGCGCAAGGCGACAGCGAATTTCACTCAGAAAAGCAATTACTTTTTGAAGCAAGTCACCAATTTTTTGGAAGACTTTGAGCAAATCAAACTTTTGCAAATCCAAAAAAGGGTGGTTGAGCACCTGTCTAGCAGCAACAGCGACTTTGAGCAAGCCAGAAAAAGCTATAATGCGGCTAAGGAGGGCGCTGTGACTCTGATGATGTTCTTTAGCTTTCTGTCTCAGATATTTTGTATGTCTCTGGGGATTTGGTTTGTCAGCCAAGGGTCTCTGACCATTGGGGCTTTGATTGCCAGTGTTCAGCTTTTGAACTTTGTCTTCACTCCTTTGCAGCTTTTTATCAATAACAAAAATCTCATGAACACGGTCAAGGATATTGAGAATGATTTTGATGCTAAGTTGGCTAAGAAAGAAGCGGAGCCCGCTCAAAATCTGACCGAAACGATTGATCGGATTGATTTTGAACATCTCGGTCTGGAGTTGGGCGACAAGGCTCTCTTTCAGGATTTTTCTTATCAGTTTGCCAAGGACAAGCACTATGCTATTATCGGCGAGTCTGGTCGGGGCAAGTCGACCTTGATGAAGCTCTTGCTCAATTATTTTGATAGCAAGGACTACGCTGGTCAAATCATGGTCAATGGTCAAGCGGTCAGCCAGCTAGCAAGCGACAGTCTCTATCAGAAAATCGCCTTTATCCAAAAGAATGACTTTTTTATCGAGGGAAGTGTGGCGGACAATATCGCGCTATATAGAGATATAAATGCACCTGACCAAACTTTCTTGTACCAAAGTCTGCATTTTAATGAGGCTTTCTTGAGCAAGAAGCTGGATTTGGAGCGGCAGGAAGTTTCCTATGGTGAAAAGCAGCGGATTGATTTGGCGCGTTTCTTGGTTAAGGATTATGATGTGCTGATTTTTGATGAGCCGACCAGTAATCTTGACCCGAGCTTGGCGGCGGAAGTCATGGACTATATCTTGTCCATCAAGGACCGCATTGTTATCGTTATTACTCATAATCAAGGCAGGGCACTCTTAGACCGCTTTGATGACTGTCTGGAATTATAAAAGGAGGAAAGAAAATGAAATTAAAATGGAAAGAATTAGTGGCAAGCCTAATCGTTATTTGGCTACCGCTTATCTACGCTTTGTCAATCTATGCAGACCTACCTCAGCTAATCAGAGGGCATTTGCCCTATAGCGGTCTAGGCATGCCCAAGCAAGTCTTTATCTGGTTTCTGCCAGTTCTCTTGAGTGTAATTCAACTGATTGTTTGCTACACGACGACTATTAAAGAGATTATCGACAAGCAATTTGTCCATTTCCTTTACTGGCTGGTTCCCTTTATCAATGCCGTAGTTTATATCAGCGTTCTTCTTTATGGGCTCAATCCGGCTTTTCCGGTATTTAAGGTCAATGGGATTATGTCTGCAATCATCCTTAATGCTGTCAGCTACTTCCTCACGAGAAAAATAGTGGCAGACCAAGAGCCGGCTCCACGCGTTTTAGCTTATATCTTCGGAGGAGTTAGCTCAATCCTGTTTCTGGTCAGCCTCTTTCTCTTTTAAAATAGCAATCTGATAGGAAAGGAGAAAATCATGTTTCATATTTTTACTTTTGTTAAAATGCTTTTATTCTTTATCTTTGGCTGGATCTGGCTCCTTCTCGGTCTACTCAGTTTGCTCTTTCTTTTTCCTTTTTAAGTGAAGGAAATATAGAAAATAATGATTGGAGATCATCATGAAGTCATCATTTTTGAAAAGCACTGTGGCGCTGGTAACGTGTGGCTTGCTAGCTTTTGGAGCAGCCCACGCTTACGCCGAGCAGCAAAAATTGCCGTCAGGCACGTCTTACGACCAAATCGGTCAGAAGATTGAAAATTACTACCAAGAACACGAAAAAACCAGCGCTGGACTGGCAACGACGGTCTTTGACAAGGACGGCAACACTCTTTACCAAAATAATTTTGGCTATATGGACAAGGAGAAAAAGCTGGCAGTAGATGACAACTCGGTCTTTGAGTGGGGGTCAACGACCAAAATCACGGTTTGGGTCAGTGTCATGCAGCTTTGGGAAGAAGGAAAAATCGACCTGAAAACAGATATAAAAGAGTATCTGCCCAAGGATTTTTTGACAAATCTCAAGTACGACAAGCCCATTACCATGCTTGACCTCATGAACCACCAAGCGGGTTTTGAGGATTACCATTTATATATAGGTTCTGACAAGGATTTAGGAGCATTGATGGGAAAAACTCCGTCTCAGATTTATGAGCCGGGGACGGTGACATCCTATTCAAACTATGGAACAGCGCTGGCGGGCTATATCGTGGAGCGCATTAGCGGGCAATCCTTTGCCGACTATGTCCACGAGCATATTTTCCAGCCCTTGGGTATGAAAAACACCGCCCTCAAGCCTGATTTGTCAGATAATGTATTTGTACAAAAACAGCGGGAGAAGGAGAAAACTTATGATACAAATGGAGACTTACTAAAAGGCGACCAACCCTTTGTTCTCGGAGAATATCCAGCAGGGCGGGCAACGGGAACCTTTTCAGATTTGAAACGCTTTGCCCAAGCTCTCTTGCAAAAGAAAACGCTCTTTAAGCGAGCAGAGACTTGGGAGAATTTTTACAGCGCTAGCCATACTTATCCGGGTACGGACGTTCCTGTCAATGCTCATGGACTGTGGGCGACAGAATTTGAAAACACCAGAACGCTTGGGCACGGTGGAAATTCGCCGGGCTTTACGACCAGCATCTTGCTTGATTTGAAGTCAGGGATTGGCTCAGTCGTTACAGTCAATCAAAGAAATGAGTTTCATTTCGCTCTTAGCATGCCTGACCTCATTTACGGTAAGAAAAAAGAAGCCTCAAAGGCAGCTCAAAAGGACTTTCAAGCTGGTTTTTACCGCGAAGCGCGTATTTATAGTGGAGGTCCCCTATCTATATTTAGGGTTTTCAAGTCGACTAGCTATCTAACTAACCCTTCTGAAAATGCGGCTATCAAAGACTATTTTGGTTTTTGGACGGCAGGAGAAAGAGGAGGGCACTATATTCTGAACCTGCCTATTTCAGATAGGACAAAGCTGCCCTTGTTGGATGTTATCAAAGATTATGGTAGTTTATTACTCGCTGGGCTTGCCGCACTGTATGTCGCCCTTTGCTATCTCAGCGGTATTTTGGCAAAATTGTATCGTTTGCTCACTAGGAAAAACAAGGGAACAGGTTCGGTTGTCTGGTCAATCTGGCATTATCTGACGGGCTTCATTATTCTTTGGGTGTTTCGCAATTTATTCTCATTTTTCTCTATTATTCTTGCGAAAAATTCTTTCGACCTAGCTGGTCTGACGGGGTATTTTCAACTCTTTGCCTTGCTTGCTCTAGTCTTGCTGATTAGTGCTTTTCTGCCCTATCTGCCTTTTTTCAAAGAGAGATTGAAGCAAGGAAATAAATACCTCACGCTAGCGACTAGCTCCGCCGCTTTTATCATCGCTTTTAATATTTTCTATTGGTCGCTATACCAGTGGTGGGCACTTTAATAGAAAG
>CAUSZI010000030.1:0-24761 GCA_963536045.1 uncultured Streptococcus sp. | reverse complement strand
CCATTGCTCTCTTGGACGAATTTGCGGAAGCCCTCAATCAGGCTGACTCAGTATATTTAGCTCAGATTTACGGTTCTGCGCGTGAGGTGGACAAGGGTGATGTTAAGGTAGAAGATCTGGCTGAAAAGATTGTGAAACGGGCCAAGGTCATTGATGTGGATAATGTTTCTCCGCTTCTTGACCATGATAATGCCGTTTATGTCTTTATGGGAGCTGGTGACATCCAGACCTATGAATATTCCTTTGAACGTCTCCTGTCCAATCTGACCAGCAACGTTCAGTAGGAGGAGACTTGATGGAAGCTCCGATTCGAATCAGACAGGCCGACTTGAGCGACTGGGAAGAAATTCTTGCAATTGAGCAGCTGAATTTTCCAGCAGCAGAAGCAGCCAGTTCAGAAGTTCTCAAAGAACGGATTGAGAAGATTCCAGATACTTTTTTGCTAGCAGAGCTGCATGGTCAGCTGGCTGGCTATATTGTTGGACCGGCTATTCAAGCGCGATATCTGACAGATGATCTCTTTAGTAAGGTGGGTGCTAATCCTCCAGAAGGTGGCTTCATTGCCGTTCAAAGTCTGTCCGTCCATCCGGATTTTCAGCAGCAGGGGGTCGGAACCTTGTTGCTTGCAGCTCTCAAGGAGACAGCTGTTCAGCAAAATCGAAGGGGCATTAGTCTAACCTGTCGTGATGAGCTGATACCTTATTATGAGATGAATGGTTTCGTCTACGAAGGGATTTCTGACTCAACTCATGGTGGGGTTGTTTGGTCTGATATGGTGTGGGAAAATCCCAATTTTAAGGAGAAGTGATGATTATCCGTCAAGCGCAAATGGCTGACTTAGATGTCATTTATGCTATCGAATTGGAAAATTTCAGTCCAGAAGAGGCTGTTAGTCGAGAAAGTCTAGCAGCACATATCCAAACCCTATCTTCGACTTTTTTGGTAGCGGAAAAGGATGGTAAGATTCTGGGCTATCTGGAGGGACCTGTTCGTCCAGAACGTTATTTAAAGGATATTTCCTTTACAGAGGAGATTGAAGATTATGGTCATCTGGATGGTGGCTTTATCTCACTGACCAGCCTTTCTATCTCAAAAGATGCTCAGGGGATGGGAGTCGGTCGCAAGCTATTGGAAGCTATGAAAGAGATTGCTATAGCAGAAGAACGCCACGGCATCAATCTGACCTGCCACGACTACCTCACCGCTTACTACGAGAAGCATGCCTTTGTAAATGAAGGCTTGTCAAAATCAACTTACGCAGGCGCTACTTGGTTTGATATGGTCTGGGAAAATCCTAGTCTCAAACTGCAAAAAAACCAATAATAAGCTAGAAAATCCTACTCTTATTGCATTTATCTGACTTTTAAGATATAATGTTAGGGATTATGATGAAGGAGGTCAAATTTTTGACTGAAAAATCACAAGACAAAGAGAAGAATCTGAGCTTTAAAGAGCAGATTTTGAAAGACTTAGCTGGAGAAAAGGAAGAACAAACTCCCTCTTCAACTAGCCAGTCAGAAGCGGACTCTGCTTCTGCAAAAGAAACAGCAGCTGCGGATGCCTTTGAAGCTAGACCGGCTTCGGTAGATGTTTCCTACAAGGTTGCAGAGAATGAAAAGGCTCACCCTCAGGTCTATGGCCGAGTGGATGAGGAAGATAAGAAACCCAATGAGGTCTTATCTCGGGCTAATCGAGCCAACAATACGGTCAAGAAAAAACGTCAAAACACGTTAGCCCGCAGGATTATGACAACGGTTCTGCTAATTGTCCTGCTGGGACTTGTGGTCACAGGAGTTGTCGGCTACACTTATGTATCTTCAGCTCTTAAACCTGTTGATGCAAACGCAACAGAGTATGTGACAGTTGAAGTACCAGAAGGCTCAAGCTCTAAGCAGATTGGAGAAATCCTTGAGAAAAAGGGGCTGATTAAAAATGCCCAAGTTTTTAGTCTCTATTCCAAGATTAAAAGCTTTAACAATTACCAGTCTGGCTATTACAATCTCCAGAAGAGTATGGATCTAGATACCATTGCTCGGCAGCTTCAGGAAGGTGGAACGGATACGCCACAACCACCAGTTGTTGGTAAGGTTACTATTCCTGAAGGCTATACACTGGAGCAGATTGCAGAGGCTGTGACAGTTAATGCAGCTGCAACTTCTAAGAAGACTAGCAAGACACCTTTTAGTAAGGACGATTTCCTAGCTAAGGTGCAGGATGAAGCTTTCATTTCCAAGATGGCGGCTAAATATCCACAGCTGCTGGGCACATTGCCAAGCAAGGACAGCGGAGTCAAGTATCGCTTAGAAGGTTACCTCTTCCCTGCCACTTATAACTATGGTGAGGATGCGGATTTGGAAAGCTTGATTGACCAGATGTTGGGCGCAATGAATACCAATCTGTCTTCTTATTACTCTACTATCGAAGCGAAGAACCTAACGGTTAATGAAGTTCTGACACTTGCTTCTTTGGTGGAAAAAGAAGGTTCAACAGACCAGGACCGCAAAGATATTGCCAGCGTCTTTTACAATCGTCTCAATCAAGCGATGCCGCTTCAGAGTAATATCGCCATCCTTTATGCTCAAGGCAAGCTAGGAAAGAAAACGACTCTGAAAGAGGACGCTGAGATTGATACCAATATTGACTCGCCTTTCAATGTCTATAAAAAAGAAGGGCTTATGCCTGGACCAGTTGATAGTCCGAGCCTATCTGCTCTAGAGGCTACCATTAATCCAAGTAAGACGGACTACCTCTACTTTGTGGCAAATGTTGAAACAGGCGCTGTTTACTTCGCTAATACTTATGAGGAACACGCCAAAAATGTTGAGGAGCATGTCAACAGCAAGCTCACTCAATCCAGCAGCAGTTCTAATTAGACTGCTATCATTGCAGATAAGAGAAAGCTAGTGCATTTAGTTCTAGCTTTCTCAGTCCTGCTATATAAAAAAGGGACTGATACAGACTTGTCTCAGCCTCTTGTTTTAGTTTTAAAATAAAAGAAAATAAAAGAAAAGAGAAAAAATGGCTGAAAAAACTTATCCTATGACCTTAGAGGAAAAGGAAAAACTAGAAAAAGAATTAGAAGAATTGAAATTGGTGCGTCGTCCAGAAGTGGTAGAGCGTATTAAGATTGCCCGCTCCTACGGCGATTTGTCAGAAAACAGTGAATACGAAGCTGCTAAGGACGAGCAGGCTTTTGTGGAAGGTCAGATTTCTAGTCTGGAAACCAAGATCCGCTACGCTGAGATTGTAAACAGTGATGCTGTAGCCAAGGATGAAGTAGCTATCGGCAAAACAGTTACCATCCAAGAAGTAGGCGAAAGCGAAGAGGAAGTCTACATTATCGTTGGTTCTGCTGGTGCAGATGCTTTCGCAGGCAAGGTATCCAATGAAAGCCCGATTGGTCAAGCTTTGATTGGCAAAAAGACAGGTGATACTGCAACAGTCGAAACACCGGTTGGCAGCTATGACCTTAAAATTCTCAAGGTTGAAAAAACCGTTTAATAAATACCAAAAGGAACTGGCTAGAAGACTGGTTCTTTTTTCGTTTCTTTTAAGACAAAGGGTGTAGGCTAGATAAGAAGAGCAGGGGAAAAATAGAGAAAAGACAGATGGTTATGCTATAATGAGAATAAGCTAGAAAAGTAGGAGAACTGTATGCAAGAGCAAGATATTTATGGGGAATACGGCGTCTACCTGCCAAAGATTTTAGATGATCTTAGTCAGCGTATTCAAGAGGCTAATGATCGAGTCAAGCAGGAAACAGGGCAGAAGCTTTTTGAGCATTTTAATGCACGGATCAAGCAGGCAGCCAGTATGGAAGAGAAATGTCAACGCAAGAATCTGCCTAGGGTGCCAGAGTCTGCCCTGAAAGAAATTCGTGATGCGATTGGGATTCGGATTGTTTGCGGTTTTATTGAGGACATCTATCAGACTATTGAGATGCTTCGTCAGCTGGAGGGCTGTGAGATTGTTCTGGAAAAGGACTATATCCGAGCTGCCAAGCCTAATGGGTATCGCTCCTACCACTTGATATTAGAGGTGGAGACTCCTTATGAGGACTGTCATGGTCAAAATCCTGGCCGCTATTTTGTAGAAATCCAGCTTCGAACCATTGCTATGGATTCTTGGGCCAGCTTAGAGCATCAGATGAAGTACAAGCATGAGATTAAAGACAGCAAGCGGATTGTCCGCGAGCTGAAACGCTGTGCAGATGAGCTGGCTTCCTGTGATGTGACCATGCAGACCATCCGCAATTTGATTCGAGAAAGTGAGTGAGATGATGAAGATTTTATTAGCTGAAGATGAGCAACAGCTGTCCCGTGTCTTGGAAACGGCGATGACCCATGAAGGCTATCAAGTCGATACAGCCTTTGATGGGCAAGAAGCTGTGGACTTGGCCAAGGGAAATGCCTATGATTTGATGATTCTGGATATCATGATGCCGGTCAAGACAGGAATTGAAGCGCTGAAAGAAATTCGCCAAACCGGCAATACGACCCATGTTATCATGCTGACAGCTATGTCAGAGGTGGATGACAAGGTCACAGGACTGGATGCCGGTGCAGATGATTATCTGACCAAGCCTTTCTCTCTGAAAGAGCTTCTGGCTCGCCTGCGCTCTATGTCCAGACGGGTAGCGACTTTCACCCCCAATTTGCTGCAGATTGGCCAAACGAGCCTTAATGTCGGAGAGCATGAACTCACTAGCTCCAACTCTATTCGACTAGCCGGCAAGGAATCTAAAATGATGGAATTTCTTATGCTCAATGCCCAGAAGAGTCTTTCCACTCAGGAAATCTTCCGTCATGTTTGGTCCAAAGACGAGGATGAGGATTTGGACGAAGGCTTCGTCTGGATTTATATTTCCTATTTGCGTCAGAAGCTGAAGGCTATTCATGCTGACCTTACTATCTTGGGTGAGGAAGGCGGCAGTTTCACTCTGGTGCCGCTGGAAGGAGATAGCCATGTTTCGGAAGCTTAAAATTCGGTTCATTCTGCTGGCTTCGGTGGCTATTGTCTGTATTTTGCTGACCATGATTGCTGTCTTAAACTCCGTTCGCTTTTTGCAGACCAACGGAGAAATCCAAGCTGTTCTCAATATTCTATCTGCCAATAACGGCGATTTTCCCAGCGTAGAAGAAACAGCTGAGAGCTTGCAAAACGACCGTATCACCATTGACACCATCTACCAATACCGCTATTTCAGCGTGGTCTATAACGAGGATAAAACACTTTACTCCTCTAACTTGGACCATCTTTCCAATCTATCTAAGGAGCAGGCGCTCAGCTATGCTAACAAAGTGATTAAGGACAGCCGCAGCAGTGGGGTTTTTAAGGTAGGCAGCCAATTTTATTCCTACCAGATAACGCAGGATTCCAAGACCAAGCGCTATTTACTGGTGGTCTTAGATTCGACTAATTACCTCGAAAGCCGCAATGACTTTTTCTGGCTGTCTATCCAGTTATGCTTCTATAGCTTTATTTTCTTTGTCTTAGTCGTGTCTGGATTTTCCAACTTTGCCATCCGTCCCTATATCAAAAACTATGAAAATCAGAAACGTTTTATCACTAACGCAGGCCATGAATTGAAGACGCCATTGGCCATCATCTCAGCCAATACGGAGCTGCAAGAGCTGATGACTGGCGAAAATGAATGGACAGAAAGCACCAAGGACCAGGTCAAGCGCCTCAGCAACCTAATCAATCAAATGATCGTTCTGGCCCGTCTGGAAGAGCAGCCAGATGTTACCTTGGTAGATGTGAATTTCTCAGAAGTTGTCAAAAAAGTAGCAGGGAACTTCAAGTCTGTCATCGAGAAGGCAGGCAAGAAGTACGAAATCAAGCTGCAGGAAGACATCCATGTCAAGGCAACTGAAGATGAACTTTATGAATTGGTTAGCATTCTGATTGACAATGCCTGCAAGTATTGTGACGAAAATGGGCAAATTTTTGTCACTCTGACCAAGGCCAAGCGCGGGAAACGAGCTCGTTTGACGGTAGCCAATAGTTACGCGGACGGAAAAAATGTTGATTACAGCCGTTTCTTTGATCGTTTTTATCGCGAAGACGAATCGCACAATCAGAAGCAGCCTGGCTACGGGATTGGCCTATCCATGGCAGAAAGTCTGGTGCGGATTTTCAAGGGCAGGATCTGGGTTTCATATAAGAAAGGCTTGATTGGCTTTACCGTTTTATTGTGATAGAGTCACCTCGTTCATCAGTTATTGCTTTGTTTGCTGAGCTTTTTGTATCGGTTACGCCGATTCTTACTCGAGATTAAAAAAATTCTTCTAGTGTTAGCTAGAAGAATTTTTCTTTATCTTGACCGTTGCTTACCTGCATTGCGGTTCTTTTTCTTTTTGTTCTTTTGCTCAATAGCCGGCTGGGCTTTTGGAGTGACATCTTTAGCTCGGCTAGCTTTTTTCAAACCTTTAGGAGGATTTTTTTCAAATTCCTCTGCTACCTGTTTTCTCAGGCGAGGTCGAATGATGTAGTTGATGATAAATTGCTGGATGATTTGGATAAATCCACCGACTACCCAGTAGAGAGTGACTGCGGCAGGAGAGAAGAATGAGAAACCAACAATCATGATAGGGCTCATATAAGAAGCTTGTTTCATGCTGTTTCTTTGAGTTTCATCTTCAATACCATGCAGAGAGAGCACTGACTGGATATAGTAGAGGACACCGACAATGGCGGTCAAAGCCCAATCGCTTTTGGCCAGGTCTTTAATCCAGAGGAAGGAACTGCCTGCAACTCCTTGAGTATACTGAGCTGCAAAGAAGAGGGCTGAGAAGAAAGGCATTTGGATGAGCAGAGGCAGACAGCCTATACCGCCAAACATGCTGAGTCCATTTTCTTTTTGAGCAGCCATCAATTCTTGCTGAGCCTGCATTTTCTCTTCCTGAGTTTCGGCATTTTTGATTCGATCTTGGATTGGGGCAAAAATCGGCTTGAAGTAGTTCATCTTTTCAGACTGAAGCGTTGCCTTCCAAGACTGATAGATTCCCAGCGGAAGAATGATAATCCGCACGATAAGCGTAACGATGATAATAGCCAGACCATAACCCAATCCTGAATTCTTGGCGAAAAATTGGATGCCATCCGCCATAGGCTGACCAATCACGTCCCAGATCAGACCAGAAGGATTACCAGCCTTGTCACGGCCTACACAGCCGGACAGGAAAAGAAGGGCAGCCAGTCCCATACCGGAGAATAAAAAGCGTTTGAAATGTTTCACGAGTTCATATCCTTTGTTTCTAAAAAATAATACCTATCTATTCTACTGTTTTTTTGCAAAATATACAATAGTTCTGCAGACCTAATTTGAAATTTTAAAGTCGGGATAGGAGTCGAAATTAGCCATAGTCACATCCAAATAACTGACCTTAGAAAAAGGGGTCGGTCCCTTGCGGATTTCTTGGATAAATTTGGCCATCAGAGCTGGGTCATCAGCTTGAGCCAGAATGCCAACAGTGCCATCGTCGTTGTTCCAGACCCGGCCGGTAATACCTCCGATTTCCAGCGCTAGAGAATAAACTCCCCAGCGGAATCCGACCCCTTGTACTCGTCCTTGGGCTATCATTTTTACTTTCTGCATGGCGTCCTCCTTTAGTGAGCGGACCGAGGGGATTTAAGCCCTCAGTATGAGTGCAAGTCTGCTAAATTGTGGTATAATCTTCTTATGAATATTATAACCTCAAAAGCCAATAATGTGGTAAAAAAAGCTAAAAAACTTCATCACAAAAAATACCGCAAGGATTCTTATTTGATCGAGGGCTGGCATTTATTTGAGGAAGCTGTCAGTAGCGGGGCAAAGCTGATTCGGATTTTTGCTTTAGCGGAATACGCAGAGCGATTAGCCGATTTTTCTCAGGTAATCTTTGTCAGTCCGGAGATTTTAGCAGATTTAGCTGATAGTAAGACGCCACAGGGGATTGTCGCGGAAGTGGCTTTTGAAAGGGAAGAGATACCGGCGGAGTTAAGCGGACGTTATCTTTTCTTGGAGGACGTTCAGGATCCAGGTAATGTCGGTACCATCATTCGGACAGCTGATGCAGCTGGCTTTGATGGAGTCTTCATCTCTAGCGCGTCAGCAGATATCTATAACTTAAAAACGCTGCGCTCTATGCAGGGAAGCCATTTTCATCTGCCAGTTTATCGGATGGATACGGCTGATTTTATTAGGCTGGCTCAGTCTTCCAGTCTGCCAATTCTGGCTTCGACCTTGTCGTCAACATCTATTGATTACAGAGAGGTGGACAGCAAAGAGAGATTTGCCCTAGTCATGGGCAATGAAGGGCAGGGGATTAGTCCAGAAATGACGGCAGCAGCTGATGTTCTGGTCCATATTTCCATGAAGGGGCAGGCAGAAAGTCTCAATGTTGCTGTCGCTGCTGGTATTTTAATCTTTCATTTAAGCTAAAAATCAGAAAAAGAGATATAATAGTTGGCAAGGGAGGTGATTCTATGCCTTACAAAAAGGACGAGGAATTTATGGCCTATGTTGGGCACTTGATTGAAAAGCCCAGTGTACAGCGCCTGAAAGAAATTCCCCATCATATTCATTCCAATAGACTTGAACATTCCATCAATGTAAGTTATACTAGTTACAGAATTGCCAAAAAATTTGGTTGGAATGCCCGCAGCACGGCACGCGGTGCCCTGCTTCATGACTTATTCTACTATGACTGGCGTGTGACCAAGTTTAAGAAGAGTCATGCTTGGGTTCATCCCAGGTTGGCAGTTCGCAATGCTCGTAAGATTACCAAGCTTAATAAAGTCGAAGAGGACATTATCGTCAAGCATATGTGGGGCCTGACCTTGGCACCACCTCGCTACAAAGAATCATTCGTTGTGACGATGGTGGACAAGTATTGGGCCGTCAAAGAAGCGACGGCACCTTGGAGACGTAAGGGCGGTAATCGCAAGCTCTTTCATCGAAAGATGCTGAAACCGTAAATGTTTTATTATAAAAGGAGTAACTATGAACCATTCTATTATTCAAGATCAATCAGATATTAATTCTTTCTATGCCAAGATTTATTCTATCGTTGGTGTCGGTATTGGAATCTCAGCAGTCGTATCCCTCTTGATGCTGAACTTCTTTCAGGACATTATTATCTCTGTTTTGACAGGCTCCACTTGGATTTTCTATGCGGCTATTGCAGTTGAGTTTATCCTTGTGTTGGTAGCATCTGGAACTGCTCGGAGCAATAGTCCGGCGGCGTTGCCTATGTTTTTAGCTTATTCAGCCATCAATGGATTTACCCTGAGTATTATCATGGCGCTGTATCTTCAGTCAACTGTTCTCTTAGCCTTTCTGACAACGACAGTTATGTTCTTTGCTATGGGCTTCATCGGCAAGGTGACTAAAAAGGACCTATCTGGAATAGGGAAAGCTTGTATGGCCGGTTTGATTGGTATTATCGCTGCTAGCTTCCTTAATATCTTCTTGAGAAGCAGTGGCTTGGACTTTATCATCAGTATCGTTGGTGTCCTTATTTTCTCAGGGCTCATCGCTTGGGACAATCAGAAAATCCGCTATGTCTATGAGCAGACCAATGGCAATCCAGGAAATGGCTGGGCAATTTCGCTGGCTCTGCACCTATATCTGGACTTCATTAATCTCTTCCTCAGCTTGCTGCGTATTTTTGGAAGAAACAAATAACTCAGCTAAATAAGACTCAAGCATTGGGCGCTTGCCCAGTGCTTTTTGTTTCTCCTATGGATTTATGGTATAATAAATCCAGCAAATAGAAAGCGAGAACAGTATGAAAACTCCTTTTGTCAGTCGTGAAAAGTTAGCTGAGATTACGGATCAGTTTCCAACCCCTTTCCATCTTTATGACGAGAAGGGAATTCGGGAAAGAGCACGTGCCCTGCATGAGGCCTTTTCTTGGAATCCAGGTTTTAAAGAATATTTTGCCGTCAAGGCCACTCCCAATCCTGCTATTTTAAAAATCCTCAAAGAAGAAGGCTGTGGGGTGGATTGTGCCAGCTATGTTGAGCTGCTCATGAGCCAAAAGCTGGGCTTTGCTGGACAGGATATCATGTTTTCGTCCAATAACACACCAGCTGAGGAATTTCAGTTTGCGCGTGACCTTGGAGCGACTATCAATCTGGATGCTTATGAAGATGTGGATTTTCTAAAGGAAGCCGCTGGTATTCCCAAGGTTATTTCCTGCCGTTACAACCCTGGCGGTGTCTTTGAGCTGGGAACCAGCATTATGGATAATCCAGAAGAAGCCAAGTTTGGTATGACTAAGGACCAGCTGATTCAAGCTTTCAAAGAGCTCAAGGAGTTGGGAGCTGAGAAGTTTGGGATTCATGCCCTCTTGGCCTCTAATACTGTCAGCAATGACTACTATCCCGAACTGGCCCATCAGCTTTTTGAGTTGGCTGTAGAAGTAGTGGCTGAGACAGGAGTCGAGCTGGACTTTATCAATCTATCTGGCGGTGTCGGTATCAATTACCAGCCTGAAGGTGAAGAAAATGGCATTGCAGTCATTGGTCAGGGAGTTCGTCAGGCCTATGAAGCTATTCTGACTCCGGCTGGCCTAGGACAGGTCAAGATTTATACGGAGTTGGGCCGCTTTATGTTGGCACCTTATGGCCTACTTGTCACCAAGGTTACCCATAAGAAGCAGACCTACCGAACTTATCTGGGGGTAGATGCTTCAGCAGTTAATCTGCTGCGTCCGGCTATGTATGGCTCTTATCACCACATTACCAATATGGATCGACCTGAGGGTGAGACAGAGATTGTGGATGTTGTCGGCAGCCTCTGTGAGAATAACGACAAATTTGCTATTAATCGCCCGCTGCCCGTCAGCCAAATTGGCGATACACTGGTGATTCACGATACGGGTGCGCATGGTTTTTCTATGGGTTATCAGTACAATGCCAAGCTCCGCTCCAGCGAAATTCTCTTGGAACAAGATGACAATGTTCGTATGATTCGTCGGGCAGAAAAACCAGAAGATTATTTTGCGACACTGTATGGCTTTGATTTTGAAAAATAGAGAAAATTTGATATAATGAAGAGCAATGTAAAAATGGAAATAGAGGAGTTCTTGATATGAATGTATTTTTAGAGATTATCTTGATTTTAGCGGCATTTGCTGGAGGCGTACTCTTGGGTATGTATCTGCTTCGTCGTCAAGTAGAGAAGGAATTTGCAGAAAATCCGCGTCTGAATGTAGAAGCAGTTCGGACCTTGCTTAGCGCTAGCGGCCAACGGCCAAATGAAGCGAAAGTACAGCAAGTCTATCGTCAAATTATCAGCCAGCAGAAAGCTGCGCTTGCTAAGAGCAAAAAGAAAAAATAATTTTCTAGAGGCTGGCTTTTAATACCAGTAGAGAAAATCTATAAAAAAATGGGGATTTGGAATCGGCTTCCAGTCCCTTGTTTTAGAAAGAAGACCTTATGGATAATCGACCAATCGGTTTTTTAGACTCAGGAGTGGGCGGTTTGACTGTAGTCCGTGAGCTCATGCGGCAGCTTCCCCACGAAGAGGTCATTTATATCGGAGATTCGGCGCGGGCTCCTTACGGTCCTAGGCCTGCTGAGCAGATTCGCGCTTATACCTGGCAGTTGGTTAACTTTCTCTTGACCAAGGATGTTAAGATGATTGTCATTGCCTGCAATACAGCGACTGCTGTTGTCTGGGAAGAAGTGAAGGAAAAGCTGGATATTCCAGTACTGGGCGTGATTCTGCCGGGGGCTAGCGCGGCTATTAAGTCAACTGCCAGCGGCCGCATCGGTGTTATTGGAACGCCAATGACTGTTTCTTCTGATATCTATCGTCAGAAGATTGAAGCGCTCTCGCCGGAGATGAAGGTGGAAAGTTTGGCCTGCCCTAAGTTTGTACCTTTGGTAGAGTCCAATGAACTTCATTCCAGCCTTACAAAAAAAGTGGTCTATGAAACCCTGCAGCCTTTGGCTGGTCGGGTAGATACCCTGGTCTTGGGCTGTACCCACTATCCCTTGCTCCGGCCTATCATTCAAAATAGGATGGGACCGGATGTGAAGCTGATTGACAGCGGGGCAGAGTGCGTACGGGATATTTCTGTCCTGCTCAATTACTTTGAAATCAACCGCAGTCGGGAAAAACAGGAGCTCAATCACCAATTTTACACAACTGCCAATGCCAAAAGCTTTTCGGAGATTGCAGAAAGCTGGCTGGGCCTGAAAGTGAATGTGGAGCATGTAAGCTTATGACAAATAAAATTTATGAATACATTGACGAGAACAATTGGTATATCGGAGAATGGACTCGCTTTCGCAAGGCTGGCTATCATTTCAACGACATCCCATACAGGCTCTTGGAGCATATTGATGCAGAGTTGAGCGAGCTGATTGAGCGAGATTTGGATGAAGAGTACAACGCTTTTACCACAGTTGTGGTCAAATACGGCTCGCCCATGTCCTATATCCAGTTTGTCCTCAATATGATTAACGACCGCCAGAAGCGGGATTTTAAGGCGACCAGTCATAAGGGGGCTATTCTGATTACAGAAAAGGACTTGCTGCGCAAGGTCTTCTTCCTGTCTAAGGATGGAGTTAAGATGACCGACTTTTTTGGTCAGGGGCAGGAGACCGAGATGGCTGTCGGAGATACCATCTTGATTGCGACTCGCAACGAAGGTAAGACAGCAGAGTTTCGCAAACTCTTTGATAAGCTGGGCTATAAGGTTGAAAATCTCAATGATTATCCTGATTTGCCAGAAGTGGAAGAAACGGGAACCACCTTTGAGGAAAATGCGCGGCTCAAGGCAGAGACCATCAGTAAACTGACCGGTAAAATGGTGCTAGCTGACGACTCAGGTCTGCAGGTCGATGTTTTAGGCGGCTTGCCTGGCGTCTGGTCGGCTCGCTTCGCTGGAGTAGGCGCGACAGATGATGAAAACAACATCAAGCTCCTGCATGAGTTGGCTATGGTTTTTGATGTCAAGGACCGCTCAGCCCATTTTCATACGACCTTAGTGGTGGCTAGTCCTGACAGGGAGTCACTGGTAGTTGAAGCGGATTGGCCAGGCTACATTGCTCATGAGCCAAAAGGGGAAAATGGCTTTGGCTATGATCCCTTGTTCTTAGTGGGAGAAACAGGAAAAACGTCTGCCGAACTGACGATGGAAGAAAAAAATGCGCAATCCCATCGGGCTCAGGCAGTTAAGAAATTAGTGGAGGTATTTCCAGCATGGCAAAGCAAACCATTATAGTCATGAGTGATTCTCATGGTGACCGTGCTATTGTAGAAGAAATTAGGAATCATTATATTGGAAAAGTAGATGCGATTTTCCATAACGGAGACTCTGAGCTTCCTTCTGATGATGAGGTATGGCAAGGGATTCAGGTTGTTGCAGGGAATATGGACTTTTACGACGGCTATCCAGAGCGCCTAGTGACGGATTTGGCAGGGACCATTATTGCCCAGACTCACGGGCATCTCTTCCATATCAACTTTTCTTTTCAAAAGCTGGATTTGTGGGCGCAAGAGGTTAATGCGGACATCTGCCTCTACGGTCATCTGCATATCCCAGATGCTCGAATGGAGGGCAAAACGCTCTTTCTGAATCCGGGCTCCATCAGCCAGCCACGCGGCCTAATCAACGAACGCCTCTACGCTAAGGTAGAGATTGATAAGGACCGCTTTAAAGTTGATTTCTATACACGAAATCATGAACTCTATCCAAGCTTGTCCAAGGAGTTTAGCCGATGATTGCTAAGGAATTTGAAGACTATCTGCTGCAACATGAAGAAACTTTTTTGACGCCTGGGGAAAATTTGGCGGTTATGATTGACACCCACAATGTGGATCATGCTATCCTACTATTGAGCCAGATGACATACTCACGTGTACCGGTCGTGACGGCAGATAAAAAGTTTGTTGGCACGATTTCCCTGACAGACATCATGTCCTATCGCATGCGCCATGATCTGCCAGAAGAGGAATTCATGATGACAGACATCGTCCACATGACTAAAATGGACGACTTGACAGTTGGGCCAGATTATACTGTATCAGATGTGCTTCATAAGCTGGTCGACGAGTCCTTCCTGCCGGTTGTGGGCGAGGATCAGCATTTTTACGGAATTATTACTAGAAAGTCCATTTTGAAAGCTGTCAATTCCTTGTTGCACGGCTTTAGCAAAAAGTACGAAATTCGCAAAAAATGAAAGAATACATTAGACCGTTTTTAAATCAAAAAAACATCTCAGAAAATTCTAAAATTGCCTATTCTTATGATTTGGAGCAGTTTATCGAGGAAGTACATGGCCGGATTACCGAGACAAATCTGCGGATTTATCAGGCCTCTATCAAGGATTTTAAGGCAGCTGTTCAGAAGCGGAAGCTCTCAGCAGTCAATCAGTTTCTCTACTTCCTTTATCAGCAGCAGCTTATTGAGGAGTTTCACCGCTTGGTCCTGCCCAAGGTCTCCGTATCGAAGGAGCAGGAAAATGAACTGCTAGATTTGTCTGCTTTTTGGCAGGAATCAAGCGTTCCCAGGGGGCGGCTGATGGCTCTTCTTATCTTAGAAATGGGCTTGCTGCCCAGCGAGATTTTGCAGGTCAGAGTGGCAGATGTCAATCTGGACTTTCAGGTTTTGAAGATTGAAAAGGCCGGTCAGAAGCGGGTCATCAAGATTCCTGAGAGCCTGACGGGTGAGTTAGAAGACTATCTGACAGGGACATATTTATTTGAGAAAAACGGCAAATCCTATTCTCGTCAATGGGGCTTCCGTCAGCTAGAGGCCTTCTTGATTGAGCAGGGACAAGCCAGTCTATCTGCCCAAAGCCTGCGTGAGCAGTTTATTTTGCGCCAGCGGGAGAAGGGGATTGGCCTCTATGATATTGCCCAAGATTTGGGCTTGAAAACCATGATTACACTAGAAAAATACAGATAAAAATGGATATCAAACTAAAAGATTTTGAAGGCCCGTTGGACCTGCTGCTCCACCTCGTATCTAAGTACCAGGTGGATATTTATGATGTACCCATTACGGAGGTCATCGAGCAATATCTGGCTTATGTGGCTACTTTGCAGGCCATGAAGCTGGAAGTGACGGGCGAGTATATGGTCATGGCAAGCCAGCTCATGCTGATTAAGAGCCGCAAGCTTCTGCCTAAGGTGGCGGATAATGCTGAGTTGGAAGATGATTTGGAGCAAGACCTCTTGAGCCAGATTGAGGAATACCGCAGGTTCAAACTCTTGGGAGAGAAAATGTCGCTCCAACATGATGACCGAGCGCTTTATTATTCTAAGCCCAAGCTGGAGCTGGTTTACGAGGATGCTGAGCTCCTGCATGACAAGTCAACGATAGATCTTTTCTTGGCTTTTTCCAAGGTTATCGCCAAGAAGCAAGAGGAGTTTTCTAAGAGCCATACAACCATTGTGCGAGACGAGTACAAGATTGAGGACATGATGGATGTCGTGCGTCAGCGCTGTGCTGGTAAGAGACGTTTGGCTTTGCAGGAAATTTTCGCAGAGACCAAGGACATGAATGAAGTTATCACACTCTTTCTGGCGACTTTGGAATTGGTCAAGGTGCAGGAAGTGCAAGTCATTCAGGAAGAAAATTTTGGAAATATTTATTTAGTAGGAAGAGGAAATGAGTAAGTTAGCAGAGATTGAAGCCCTGCTTTTTGTAGCGGGAGAAGATGGACTCAAGGTTCATCAATTGGCAGAAATCCTTTCTTTGCCGCCGACCGGGGTTATTCAGAGTTTGGAGAAGTTGGCTGAGCAATATGAAGCCAATCCAGACTCTAGCCTGACCCTCTTGGAAACCTCAAAGACATACAAGCTGGTCACAAAGCCAGAGTTTGCTGAGATTCTGCGGGCCTATTCACGGGCGCCAATTAATCAAAGTCTGTCGCGGGCGGCCCTTGAGACCTTGTCTATCATTGCCTATAAGCAGCCGATTACGAGGGTAGAAATAGATGACATTCGCGGGGTTAATTCCAGCGGTGCTTTAGCTAAGCTCTTGGCTTTTGAACTGGTCCGAGAGGATGGCAAAAAAGAGGTCATTGGCCGGCCGAATCTCTATGTGACAACGGATTATTTCTTAGACTATATGGGGATCAATCACCTAGATGAGCTGCCGATTGTTGAAGAAACAGAGCTAGTTGCTGAAGAAAGCCAGCTCTTTATTGAAAGGACAGATATCGATGAGAATCAATAAATACATCGCTCATGCTGGGATAGCCAGCCGTCGTAAGGCAGAAGAGCTAATCAGGCAGGGGAAGGTCAGTATAAATGGCCAAGTGGTACGAGAACTGGCGACAAACGTCAAGTCTGGCGATCGTGTGGAAGTAGAAGGCCAACCTATCTACAATGAAGAGAAGGTTTATTACCTCCTCAATAAGCCGCGCGGGGTCATTTCCTCTGTCAGTGATGACAAGGGACGTAAGACGGTCGTGGAGCTCTTGCCTCAGGTCAAGGAGAGGATTTATCCGGTTGGTCGTTTGGACTGGGATACTTCTGGCATCCTCATTCTGACCAATGACGGGGATTTTACCGACGAGATGATTCATCCTCGCAATGAGATTGACAAGGTCTATGTGGCGCGTGTCAAAGGATTGGCCAATAAAGAAGTTCTTCGTCCTCTGACTCGAGGTATTGAGATAGAGGGGCGCAAAACCAAGCCAGCAGTTTATGAGATTATCAAGGTTGATCCGGCGAAAAATCGCTCGGTCGTTCAGCTGACCATCCACGAAGGCCGTAATCATCAGGTCAAGAAGATGTTCCAGGCGGTTGGATTGCAAGTGGATAAGCTGTCACGGACTCGCTTTGGTCATTTGGACCTAACTGGCCTTAAGCCTGGTGAGTATCGAAAACTCAGCAAGAAAGAAGTCAGCCAGCTGCATACACTGGCTGTAACCAAGACCAAGAAATGATAAAGAAACTGCTTATTGCTCCTGTCCGCTTTTATCAACGCTTCATATCGCCTGCTTTCCCTCCATCTTGCCGCTTTCGGCCCACCTGCTCTAACTATATGATAGAGGCTATCCAGAAGCATGGTGCTAAAGGAGTTTTGATGGGCTTGGCGCGCATTCTCCGCTGTCATCCTTGGTCTCAGCCGGGAGAGGATCCTGTACCAGACCATTTCAGTTTGAGAAGAAATAATTTAAGAAAAAAGTCACACTAGATACTTATCTAGTGTGACTTTTATATATATCTATATTCTCCGAATATTTCCTATCTTCTAGACCAAGTCTTAGGCAGGAAGAGCAGGAGAATCGGGTAAATTTCCAAGCGACCGCCAATCATAGCAAAGGCTAGCAGCAGTTTAGAAAAAGGACTAAAGATAGAAAAATTATCTGTCGTCCCAATCATGGGACCGATATTGTTGAAGCAAGAGAGAACCCCGCTGACAACCGTCATAAAGTTATTATTATCCAAGCTGACAATGAAAATGAGAGCTAGAATAATCAAGATATAAACGGCTAAGTATTTCAGTACCTTATGCTGAGTATCCTTGTCAATTACCGCATCATTGACATGCAAGGTCAGGACACGATTAGGTGATAAGGTAGAGAGAATCTGATTTTTAGCAATGCGGGAAATGATAATCCCCCGAATGACCTTAAATCCCCCAGCTGTTGATCCAGCTGAGCCCCCGATACACATGAGCAGGAGCAGGATAACCTGAGAAAAGAGCGGCCATTTGACTGTATCGCCATAGCCAAATCCAGTTGTTGTGATGACATTGGCTACCTGGAAGAAGGAAATCTCCACGCTCTTGGCAAAGCCTTGATAGAGGTGGAAGACATTAAAGGCAATCAAGGCAGTGGAAAGAAAGACAATCCAGAGATAGCCCCTAAGCTCTTCATCACCAAAGCAGGCCTTAAACTTGCGAATCAGCAAGTAATAGTAGAGATTAAAGTTGACACCGAAAGCCAAGACCCCAAAGCTGACCAGGTAAGTAATCAGTGAGCTGTTGTAGTGGGCAATACCGTCATTGTATACGGTGAATCCTCCCGTACCAGCTGTTCCCATGGCAATCACAAGGCTGTCAAAGAGGGGCATGCCCGCTAGGAAATAAAGGATGGCAAATATAGCAAAGAGAGCCAGATAAATGATATAAAGAATCTGGGCCGTACTCTTGAGTTTGGACACCACCTTGCCAAAGACTGGTCCCGGAACTTCTGCTTTCATGACCTCCAAGTGACCATTTTTAGCATTGTCCATAATAGCTAGGGCAAAGACCAGCACTCCCATTCCTCCAATCAAGTGGGTAAAACTGCGCCAGAAGAGCAGCGAATGAGAGAGAACGCCGACATCGTTGAGGATAGTCGCTCCCGTGGTGGTGAAGCCAGAGCTGATCTCAAAGAAAGCATCAATAAGGTCTGGAATCTGCTTGGAAAAAACAAAGGGCAGGGCTCCGAAGAAGGACCAAAGAATCCAGCACAGAGCTACAATCAGGACACCTTCCTTGGCGTAGATATGCAGGTCCTTGGGCTTGAAATAAGAGCCTATGCCACCTAAAACTAGCAGGATGGCCATGGTCGCCCCGATAGAGAGAAAGATTTTTAAGGGCTCACCGTAGATTAGAGCTACGATAATGGGCACAATCAGCAGTGCCGCCTCAATCAGCAGTAATTTTGCCAGCAGGTAGCGAATCATAGATCTATTCATGGGCCTACCTCGCTAACAGATCGTAAATCTGCGTGATATTTTGCAGCAGAGTGGTAACAATAATCTTATCTCCGACTTGCAGGTCGTCATCACCAGTAGGGAAGATGGCTTTGCCTTGACGGATAATGGCCGCAATCAGGACATCTTTCTTCAGATGTAGCTGAGACAGAGGGATACCAGTCATCTTGTTTTCTTCCTTGATTTGGAATTGTAAGGTTTCAATTTGGCCATTGGCTACATGGTGCAGAGCTTCTAGGTTAGAGAATTGAGCATTGTAGCGGCCGCGGATAAAGTGCATAATAGTATCAACAGCGATGCCTTTAGGTGTCACAATGCTGGCAAAATCTTGGTTATCAATGATTTCCAACAAACTAGTCCGGTTAATCTTGGTGATATTTTTCTGTACACCTAGATTATTAAGGAACATGGAAGTGATGATATTTTCCTCATCCACACCAGTCAAGGTAGCGATAGCATCAAAGTTGTTGGCGCGTTCCTCCAGCAGGATATCCTTGGCAGTACCATCGCCATGGACGACATAGAGATCAGGAAATTCCTGACTGAAAAAGTTTGCCCGCTCGCGGTTGGATTCAATGATTTTGAGCTCAATTTTACTGTTCTTGAGAATATTGAGCAAGTAATAGGCGATCTTGCCAGCCCCGATAATCATCAGGCTCTTAACCACTCTAGGGCGTACCATATTGTGGAATTGAACGATGTCTAGGCGGTTACCTGTTACATAGATCTTGTCTCCGGCCTCCAAAGTGAAGTCGCCATCAGGAATTTCCAAGTGCCCTTTTCTCTCAATAGCACAGACAATGATATTTCCAAATTTCTTACGGAACTGGGAAATATTCATCTGGCAGAGATTGCTGTCTTCCTTGAGTTTGAACTCCATAAGTGCCACCCGACCATTGGCAAAATGCTCTACTGACAGGGCATTAGGGAAGTCAATGATATTAGCAATATAGCGAGCAGTTAGGAGCTCAGGATTGACCACTAGCGAGAAGCCCAGGATGTTCTTCTCCTTAAAGTAAGGGTTGGAATACTCAGGATTGCGCACTCGGACGATAGTTTCCTTAGCACCCATCCGCTTGGCTAGGACCGCTGAAACCATGTTGACCTCATCATGCTCGGTCATAGAGATGAAGATGTCACAGTGCCCAACATCCGCCTGTTCTAGGATTTTGAAGTTGGCTCCATTGCCAGAAATACCGATAATATCATAGCGTTTGGTAATCTGGTTGAGAACAGCCTCATCCTGCTCAATTAGGATAACATCATGTTTTTCAGCCACTAAGGAGCGACAGAGGGCCGTTCCGACCTTCCCGCCGCCAACAACGATAATTTTCATAAGTTTAGATTCCTCCAAAGTATGTATCTATCATACTCTTTTTTCATTTAAATTTCATCTATAAAATACAGAATAGCTTGCTTATTTATAGAATTCCGAATATTTTTTTACCAAAATGGTATCTTCCTGTGATATTTTTAAAAAAAGTACAACTTTTTGAGCATTTTTTATTGACTTGTAGGCTGAAAGTGTTATACTAAATGAGTACCTTCATTGGTTTACCTCAAACCTGTTGTGATGTAAGTTAATGAAGCCTTAACCACGCTGTTTGCTGAGCTTGACTCCGGGCAGTGTGGCTATTTTTTTATCTAAAGAAAATACTAGGAAAATATTCTTATTATGAAAAATCATATCGTTCTTTTTGAGCCTCAGATTCCGCAGAATACCGGCAATATTGCCCGTACTTGCGCCGCGACTAATTCGCCGCTTCACATCATCAAGCCCATGGGCTTTCCCATTGATGACCGCAAGATGAAGCGGGCGGGGCTGGACTATTGGGATAAGCTGGACATCACCTACTATGATAGTTTAGAAGATTTTATGGAGCAGATGGACGGCCGACTTTATCTGATTTCTAAGTTTGCGGAGAAGGTCTATTCTGAGGAGAATTTTGCAGCAGAAAGCTCGCACTATTTTATGTTTGGTCGTGAGGACAAGGGACTACCAGAGGAATTTATGCGTTGTCATCCAGAGAAGGCCCTGCGTATTCCCATGAATGACCAGCATGTCCGCAGCCTCAATGTTTCAAATACAGTCTGCATGATTGTCTATGAAGCCCTGCGCCAGCAGAATTTTGCTGGCTTAGATTTGGTACATGAGTATGAAGCGGATAAGCTGAAGTAGGGGGATGAATGTATCTAAGCAGGAAATTTTCCTAATAGATAGAATACCATTGTTGAAACATTTTTAATTACATCAATCAAATTGCTTGCTCTGGCAGGCTTTTTTTGTTATGATAATGATGTCTTCAGGGCAGGGTGAGATTCCCGACCGGCGGTAACTTTTGGCTGGAAAATTTTTTCTCAATGCCAAATCAAGTCCGCGAGCGCAAGCTGATGTGGTGAGATTCCACAACCGACAGTATAGTCTGGATGGGAGAAGACGAGAGGCAGTGAAGCAATCTTGCCGTTTAATCTTTATTTAAGGGCTGAGCCTTATACTAAATAATCATTAGCTGACAAGCTTTTTTCAGTGGCCTTTCCGGCTTCTCTAATTTTTATAAATTGGAGGAACCTGTGATGACAAATACTCGTAAGTTGGCGATTGTAGCAGTTTTATCTGCTCTATCATTTCTACTCATGCTTTATGAGATTCCCTTGATAACTGAGTTTCTAAAGTTGGATTTTTCAATTATTCCGATTTTACTGGCTTTGGTAGTCTTGGATTTAAAAAGCTCTCTGGCAGTACTCTTGATTCGCTCTGTCTTAAAGCTAGCTTTGAATAATAATGGTGTAGGTACTTTAATCGGTCTACCCATGAATATACTAGCGGTAGCTGTCTTTGTTTGTGCTTTTTCCCTCTTGTGGGAAAAAAGGAAGAGCTTGTTTGACTATGTGAAGGCTTCTTTGGTAGCAACGCTTGGTCTAACTGTTACAATGATTGTTCTAAATGTTATTTATGCAGTTCCTCTCTTTGCAAGGTTTGCTGGTTTTGATATTTATAAAACATACGGTCTTTCCAAGTATCTGCTGACCATGATTGTACCTTTTAACCTATTAGAAGGAGTGATTTGGGCTGTCGTCTTTTGGCTAATTTACAAACTCTTACAGCCCGTCCTAAAACGCTATGAAAAATAAACAATCTTATCTAACAAAGGGCTCTTTTGCCCTTTTACTTTTCGTCATGCTAGGATACATGGTCAAGTTTTATCCTGAGCAGCTGACCAGCTTTGACACCCCGATTCAGACCTGGTTGCGGGGAGAATTGCCTGCAGCTTTGACGACTTTTTTCAAATTAGTGACCAGTGTGATTGATCCGATGGGGATTATCATCTGGGTTTCAGCTCTTGTCCTTTTTTTCCTTTACAAAAAATGGAAGCTAGAAGCTGCCTTGCTAGCGGGAAATCTGGTCTTACACGGGATTTTGATTAAGCTGATTAAACTCGTTTACCACAGAAGCCGGCCGAGTCTTTCGCATTTGGTCGAAGAGGGCGGTTACTCTTTCCCGAGCGGACATTCCATGGCGACAGCCATTGTTCTTGGGATCTTGATTATTATCGCTCAGCAACGGATTCAAAACCAAAAGATCAAGCGCTTGGTACAAGGTTTGCTCCTGGTCTATATCTTCACTGTTATGGCCTCCAGAGTATATCTGGGCGTGCACTATCCGACAGATGTTATTGGAGGAGCCTTGATGGGCTTTGCCATTCTCAATATCGAATTTCCTTTTTATGACAAGCTGCGCTTTCAGTGGCGTTTCAAGGGAAAGCAGAAATAAATATAGATGCGAAAGGTTGGCTTTGCTGGCCTTTTTGTCTTGACAAAGAAAATCCCTTTCTTTAAGATAGGAGCAAACTAGATTAGGAGCTTAGTATGTCCAATTTGAATCAAGAAATCATACAGTCAGTTTTATCCCTTGTTGATAGCATTCCCTCTGGGCGCGTAGCGACCTATGGCCAGATTGCCCGTTTGATTGGTCGGCCCAAAAATGCCCGCTTGGTGGGAAAGATTCTCAGTCAGTCGGAACTTTATGGTAGCAAGCATCCTTGCCATCGGGTGGTCAATGCAGCAGGGCGCCTCGCACCTGGCTGGGAAGACCAGAAACACTTGCTCTGGGCAGAGGGAGTGGACTTGAAGACTAATGGCTGTGTGGACCTCAAGCGTTATCAGTGGGAACGGTGATTTCCTTCTTTCCCTGTGAAAGAGGGAATTTTTGTTTCTCAGGTCTTTTTTGTGGTAGAATGAAAGGTATGAAATCTTACAATTCTTTGAATGATTATTATCGAAAACTTTTTGGAGAGAAGACTTTTAAGGTGCCTATTGATGCGGGCTTTGACTGTCCCAATCGGGATGGTACAGTAGCGCATGGAGGCTGTACTTTCTGTACCGTTTCGGGCTCTGGCGATGCTATTGTGGCGCCTGATGCGCCCATTCGCGAGCAGTTCTATAAGGAAATTGACTTTATGCACCGCAAGTGGCCTGATGTTCGCAAATATCTGGTCTATTTCCAGAACTTTACCAATACGCATGAGAAGCTTGAAGTAATCCGTGAGCGCTATGAGCAAGCTATTAACGAGCCAGGTGTCGTTGGACTCAATATCGGGACTCGGCCGGACTGTTTGCCTGATGAGACCATTGCCTACTTGGCTGACCTGTCTGAGCGTATGCACGTGACTGTAGAGCTGGGGCTTCAGACTACCTATGAGGAGACCTCGGACCTCATCAATCGTGCCCATTCTTATGAGCTTTATGTAGAGACGGTCCAGCGAGTCCGTAAGTTGGCTCCCAAGGCGGAGATTGTCTCTCACTTGATTAACGGCCTGCCGGGAGAGACCCATGAGATGATGTTGGAGAATGTCCGCCGCTGTGTAACGGATAATGACATTCAGGGAATCAAGCTCCACCTGCTTCACTTGATGACCAATACCCGCATGCAGCGGGATTATCATGAGGGGCGACTGCAGCTGCTCAGTCAGGAGGAGTATGTCTCCATTATCTGCGACCAACTGGAGATTATTCCTGAGCATATCGTCATCCACCGTATCACGGGCGATGCTCCGCGAGACATGTTGATTGGTCCCATGTGGAGCCTCAATAAATGGGAAGTTCTCAATGCCATCGAGGCAGAAATGCGTTGCCGTGGCAGCAGGCAAGGTTGTAAAGCAAAGGAGCAGAAATTCGTATGTTAAGACCCTTACAGATGGCCCATGCTTTTTTGGCAGAAGTCTTGACCAAGGAAGATACCGTGGTGGATGCGACTATGGGCAACGGACATGACACCCTCTTTCTGGCTAAGTTGGCCAAGCAAGTCTATGCTTTTGACATTCAGGAGCAGGCTGTGGAAAAGACCAGCCAGCGCTTGGCAGAAGCTGGCTTGGACAATGCTCAGCTAATCATGGCTGGGCACGAAACCTTGGACCAGTACACAGAACATTTCAAGGCAGCGATTTTTAATCTTGGCTACCTGCCTTCGGCGGACAAGTCAGTCATTACCCGGCCAAATACGACGCTGGAAGCTTTGGAAAAGGTCTGCCGGGGCTTAGAAAAAGGCGGCCGCGCAGCTATCATGATTTACTATGGGCATGAAGGTGGCGAAGTTGAAAAAGATGCGGTGCTAGACTTCGTTAGTCAACTGCCCCAGCAGGACTTCACCGTTGCCCTCTACAAGACCATCAACCAAATTAATAATCCACCTTTCTTGGTCATGATTGAGAAATTGGGAGAAGTGCTTGGTTAAACGCCTTAGGAAGCGTTTAATCAGGTGCTTTTTTATTTATTGACGCTTTTATTTTGAAAAATGAGTAAAAAAGCAGAAAACCTTTGTGATTTACTGCTTTAAAAATTCTTCTATTCATTTAGACAAATTCTTATGTTTCATCGTCTTTGCGACTCCACTATTCATGATACCACAATAATCTCGCTAGCAATCATGTGTAGAAATGTTATTGCCAAACTCTAATGTGACGCACTATAGATGATCCTCATTTCACATGCTACATCTGAAATGCTGTTATCCAAAAACATATTCCAGCTATAAATGAAATCGGAGTCATTACATATTTTTCTTTCTTACTTTTTGAAATCATGTTCATAATCGTATTCAAGGATA
>CAUSZI010000029.1:0-24869 GCA_963536045.1 uncultured Streptococcus sp. | reverse complement strand
ACATATTTTTCTTTCTTACTTTTTGAAATCATGTTCATAATCGTATTCAAGGATAGATAAGCGGCAAAGAAGAAACAAATATATTTAGTAACCTTGAAGGACAGCCACAAGGGAAGCAAACCTCCGGCTTGCAAAATAATGATCATGGCAAAAATTTGAATAGCTACCGAAATGACTGCCGCAAGTCTAAATTTCTTAGGTAAGATTTTATGTTGTCCACCCATTGTATATTCGCCCAAAGGCAGACCGCAAGCAACAAGAACGGTCATAATTGCTATAATTCCAAATAATACTGCACCTAATATTGAAAACATAAATCACTATTCTCTCTTCGTAAAATACAAAAAATTTTAATTACAAATTCAATTTTGTTTCACTTAACATTCCTATAAAATTATAAGGAATTCTTATCAAGTGTTCAAGTTTTATAGGTTTTTCTCAAGCTGGTCTGTTGATTTCCCTTTTCCTTTGTTCTTCCACCAATCGCTCAGGTCGACTAAGGATTGAGCGGCGGAAGGGATGAGAAGGAGGACATAGATATAGACATACTGGCTCTTGGTTTCCCAGAAGAAGTGGAAGAGCCCGCCCCCCAAGAGAAAGATGAAGGGATAGAGGTCAAAAGGCGTCAGCTTTTCCTCGGCGACGAAAAATTTATGCAGGATAAAGAAACAGGAGAGCAGATAGATGCTGGCTAGCAGCGTTAAGAGCAGGAAATTAACAATCTGATAACCTTTTCTTTCCTCATAAATGCTGCGCAGGACAGCTGGCTTCATGTATTGTTGGCGCTCAATCTGAGGTCCAGTCCAAATAGACTGAAAAGTCGGCTCAGTCCAGGTAGACTTGACCTTTTCGTAGAAGAATTTCAGCGCATAAGCCGGATGCTTGCTGAAGTGAATCAAAATATCCTTCAAATCCCGAGTGGCCATTTCTGTAGCCAAATTTTCATCGTATTTGTTGCGCTTGAGAATCTTGGTATTGTAGGCATCGTACCAGCCTCCTAAGGTCTGCCGATTTGGGTCGTCTCGCAAGCCCATAGTGATATAGGCGATTTTTGGAGTACCGACACCAATCTTGCCCCCAATCAGCTGCTCATAGTAGGCTGTCAGTCCCTTGTTTGAAAGAACGATGCCGGCTAAAATCAGGATGATGGCTAACGGTTTCTTCCAAGACCATTTATAAAAAATGGACAGGAAGTAGACGCCAATCAGCATAATGGCAAAGATAATGTAGTTGTTGCGCAGGAGGCAGGCTAGACTGATACTGGCCGCTCCCAGCAAGGCATAGAGCAGGTTTCCTTTTTGGTCCAGCTTGATAAAAGCATAGAGACTGAGCAGACAGAAGAAGAGTCCAGGAATGGTGCCGTAGACAAAGAGGACGAAAAATAGCTGTGGTAGAAAGAGAAAAGTCAGCAGAATCGTGTATTTCTGAATCATTTCTCTGGCATTGAGGAGAGCTGTAATCTTGTAAATCAAGAAATGACTGAGTAAAGTCCAGACGACATTCATGCTAAAGGCAAACTGAGTCGTCGGAGAAATAAAAGCATAAAGTCGTTCCAGAGTCATCAGTCCTAGCTGATGAGGATTGCGATACATGTAGCTTCCGACGGTCGTCAGTGAGCTGTAATCTCCTCGATTAAAGGCTAGCGCTGCATTGAAAACGTGCTTGGCGTCAGCTCGGATGCGTCCATCATAGGCCGTTATCAGAAAAATCGCTGCTGCTATAAAAATGAGGGAAAAAATCCAAAAAAGATGCTTGGTCTGAACCTTTTCCAATAGGGGCCGGATTAAAAAGAGGCTGAGGAGAAAGAGCAGGAGGATAGGGTAGAAATACCAAGGATTACTGACGAATTGGACCCCTTCTGCAATCCTTAAAGGGATGTAAGTGTGGGACAGCAGAATCTGTCCAGACAGGAAAAGTAAGGCAATCGCAGTCATGGTCAGAATCAGGAAGTAGCCCAGATTGAAGATGGTATTAGAAAATTGCTTCATGAGGACCTGACCTCCACCTTGACGAAATAGCGATCTTCTCCCAGCTCAATCAGCTCGACTGGCTGGGGATAAAATCGATCCATGACCTCTTTTTGAAGAATGTTTTCTTTAGGACCTTGGGCTATGATTTCACCTTCTTTTAGGAGCAGGACATGATCCATAGCAGCAGTGATTTCCTCTACATGGTGGGTGACATAGAGGATGGTTGGAGCCTGATTCATCTGTGTAATCTTACCAATCTGATCCAGCAGACGCTCGCGGGCAAAGAGATCCAGACCGCTGGTCGCTTCGTCTAAGATAAGCAATTCTGGCTTTTCCATGAGACTGCGCGCAATCAGCAAGAGCTGCTTTTCCCCTTGAGATAGACTGATGTAGCTCCGGCCAATCAAATCTTGTCCGCCAATGGAAGCCAGCATTTCCCTAGCTTGGTCCAGCTCTGCTTGTACGTAAGGAGCGTAGAGAATACTGCTTTTATACTTTCCTGTCAGGACGATTTCTTCAGATGTGAGGCGGCTGGGCAGACGCTCAGCAATGAAGGAGCCGACTACTCCAATCTTAGTTCTCAGATGAGGAATGTCGCCAGCACCAAATTCCGTACCGAGAACTGTCACCTTGCCCTGAGTCTTCCAATGCTCAGCCATGAGCAAGCGCAGAAGAGTAGACTTTCCAGAACCGTTGAGACCGAGGATGGCCCAATGTTCTCCCTTTCTTACCTGCCAGTTGAGATCTTTTAAGATGGTTCGACCTTGTTTAGCCAAGCTTACATTTTCCAGTTTGATAATCTTTTCCATTTTTACTCTTTCTTTCGTTAAATCTCCTTTATTATAACAAAATTTATGGTAAAATAACTGATAGGAGGAGTCAAATGTTTCATAAAAGTAAGCTGATGTTTTGGACCAGTGAGGTCCTTTTGCTAACGATTATTTTCTTTATCTGGCGTCAGATGGGGGATATGATAACCCCGATTGTTAGCGTTGTGAATACCATCTTGATTCCCTTTCTTGTGGGAGGATTTCTTTACTATATTACGAATCCGCTGGTGAAATTTCTCCAGGACAAGCTCAAAATCAACCGAATGATTGGAATTCTGATGACGCTCAGCCTTTTGTTTGGCTTGATTGCTTTGGGCGTTATTTACCTCTTGCCGATTTTGATTAATCAGCTGAGCAGCTTGATTAATTCAACGCAAGGCCTTTATTGGGAAATTCAAAGTTTTGTTAATCAATTATCTAAAAATCCGCTCTTTCGGAATCTGAATATCCAGTCCACCATTCAGCAGCTAAACTTGTCTTATGTGGACATTCTGCAAAATATCCTCAACAGTGTGACCAACAGTCTGGGCAGTGTTTTATCAGCAGTCGTCAATACGCTGATGATTTTAATTATGACGCCGATTTTCTTGGTTTACTTCCTCATGGACGGCCATAAGCTTTTACCCATGCTGGAGCGGACAGTCCTCAAGCGAGATAAGCTCAATATCTCTAGTTTGCTGACCAATCTCAATGCTACTGTTGCCCGCTATATCAGCGGGATTTCAATCGATGCCCTGATTATCGGTGCTCTGGCTTATATTGGCTATAGCGTGATTGGACTCAAGTACGCTTTGGTCTTTGCTATTTTCTCCAGTCTTGCTAATCTGATTCCTTATGTAGGACCCAGTATCGGCTTGATTCCCATGGTCATTACTTATGCCTTTACCGATCCTCAGAAGATGGTGGCGGCCTTGATTTACATGCTGATTATCCAGCAGGTCGATGGCAATATCCTTTATCCCCGAATCGTTGGAGGTGTGATGAAGGTCCATCCTATTACCATCATGGTGCTCTTGCTCTTATCCAGCAATATCTATGGCGTGTTGGGGATGATTGTGGCAATCCCGACCTATTCTATCCTCAAGGAAATCGCCAAGTTCCTGGCCAATCTCTATGACAATCATAAGGATGCCCAGCAGCAGAAGAAGAACGAAGAGTTTGGGATTATTAATAAATAAGGATGAGTTTGGTAATCGATTGATTCCAGAATCTCAAGACCAGAAATAAGACGGAAGAAGGTCCTTCCGTCTTATTTTCATTTCCTGTGCACTAAATTTAAAAATATGATATAATCAGATTTACTTATACATTTCGAGGAGAAAGAATCAATGGAAGACCCTGGCAGTCAGAATATGTTATGGCAAGCCTTACTACTGTTTATATTGACTTTGTTAAATGCCTTTTTCTCAGCTGCTGAGATGGCAATGGTATCGCTCAATCGGGCGCGTGTGGAGCAAAAGGCTGAGGAGGGCGACCTCAAGTATATCCGGCTCTTAGCTGTCTTAGAGAGCCCCAATAACTTCTTATCAACTATTCAGGTTGGGATTACGGTTATCAATATCCTGTCTGGGGCCAGCTTTGCGGATAATCTGGGAAAACTTTTCTCTTCTTGGATGGGGAATTCCGAAACCGCACGTGCTATCGGAACTTTCTTGGCCCTGATTTTATTGACATATATTTCCATTGTTTTGGGTGAGCTTTATCCGAAGCGCATTGCTATGAACCTGAAAGACAATCTAGCTGTGCGGGCTGCACCGGTCATTATCTTTCTTGGCAAGATTGTCAGCCCCTTCGTCTGGTTGCTGTCAGCATCAACCAACCTGCTGAGCCGGATAACGCCGATGAAGTTTGATGATGCAGACGAAAAGATGACCCGGGACGAGATTGAGTATATGCTGACTAAGAGCGAAGAGACCTTGGATGCGGACGAAATTGAGATGCTGCAGGGGATTTTCTCTCTGGATGAGCTGATGGCGCGTGAACTGATGGTGCCGCGGACGGATGCCTTTATGGTGGACATTCAGGACGATACCAAAGAAATTATCGAAAGCATTCTCAAACAGAGCTTCTCGCGGATTCCTGTCTATGATGGAGACAAGGACAATGTCATCGGTCTGATTCATACCAAGCGACTGCTTAATGAAGGATTCATCAATGGTTTTGACAATATCGTTCTGCGCAAGATTTTGCAGGAGCCACTCTTTGTACCGGAAACCATGTTTGTCGATGATTTGCTCAAGGAGCTGCGCAATACGCAAAATCAAATGGCGATTCTCTTAGATGAGTATGGCGGTATGGCTGGTCTGGTTACACTTGAAGATCTCTTGGAGGAGATTGTCGGTGAGATCGACGATGAGACTGACAAGGCTGAAATCGAAGTCCATGAAATCGGTGAGAACACCTACATTGTCTTAGGAACTATGACCCTCAATGACTTTAATGAATACTTTGAAGTCGAGATTGAAAGTGACGATGTGGATACGATTGCTGGTTATTACTTGACTTGTGTAGGGACTATTCCAGATCCGAAAGAACGCATTAGCTACGAAGTCGAAAGTCAAAATAAGCAACTCATTTTGACCAATGACAAGGTTAAAAATGGCCGTGTTACGAAGGTTAAGGTTGAAATTTCTGACATTGTTGAAGAAGCAGAAAAGGCTGAGAAATAAACTCAGCCTTTTAAGTTTCCTTCAAGTTTTTTATAAGTCTGTCTTAAGTTTCTGGGATTATACTAATAGCATCAAAATAGAAATGAGGACAGTCCAATGACATCTAAAGTTACCCTATATGATAAGCAAGTATTGACATTCTTACAGGCGCAAAAGCAGGAAAGGAAGTAATAAGAATCAGTAACGTTTAAAAAGCAGCAGAAACCCTTAACTAATTTTTTCATATAAATCTCCTAAAACAAGTAAAAAGAAATTTTGAGGCTCTTTGTCGCTCCAAAACAAGCAGCCTTAGACTACTCATAAAAGAAACCACCTCTGCCAGCTGGAAGGCAGGGGTGGTTTTGTGGTCTGGATGGAACTCAAGGTTATTCTTTCTGGCGCTTAGCAAAATCCACAAAGCGAAATTTGTCCAGCTTGTGGCGGCTCTCGGTATACTGAAACTGGCGGCCGTCTGCTAGATAGACCTGGGATTTGACAGAGACGACCTGTTGATCCTTGCCTAGGTCCATGAGAATCTTGTCTCGGTCATTGGCGTGGTCAATGGTAAACTCTTTCTTGGCATAGGCGATGTTGAGCTTTAAGTCGTTTTCCAAATAGGCGTAAATGGACTGTTCAGCGATTTCCCTTGTCAAATGGGGGACGATACCCTTGTCTAAATAGTCAATATCTAATACAGAGGCGACTTGGTCTACAACGCGCTGACGGACGATTCGCCAAACCAGTCGGTAGGGAGGGAAGCCAGTGGTGTCGGACAATTTCTGGTCCACGGTAATCTTTTCCAAGCTGACAACATTGGTTTTGGACTGCATATTATTCTGTTTGACTACTTCTTGATAGCTGGTCAGCTTAGACACAGGAAAGTCAAACTGTTCCTGCTTGATGACTTTGGAACCCTGTCCGCGGACTTTTTCAATCAATCCTTCTTCTTGCAGCATGGCCAGAGCCTTGCGCACCGTGTCGCGGCTGACCTTGTAGTCTTCTGTCAGCTGATGCTCGCTGGGCAAGAAGTCTCCGACAGCATAACGATCGTCAAAAATATCTTTCTCAATCTGTTTGAATAATTGTTTATATTTCTTCATCATAAACTCCACTTGTTTTCTTTTTTACATACAACCCAGAAAATTTTATCAAAAACGAGGGCTTTTTTCAACAAACAACTTGCATACATCTTTGAAATCGATTACAATAATTTGTAGAGATGTGTTGAAAAACCGACTCGTAAAAAATATAAGGAGAGTGCTGGATTCTCATTCAGCCATTAGTCAAAGTGGTGAATTTTTGGCGAGATAAAGGAGTCAAGGGCTTCCGCTTTGATGTCATCAACGTCATCGGAAAAGATGAAGTGCTGACGGACTGTCCAGAGCAGGAGGGCAAGCCAGCCTATACCGATAAGCCTATCGTCCATGACTATCTGCGTATGATGAACGAAGTAACCTTTGGTCAGGACGATTCCGTTATGACGGTTGGCGAAATGAGTGCTACGACGATTGAAAACTGTATCCTTTACACGGCACCAGATCGTCAGGAGCTATCTATGGCTTTTAATTTCCATCATCTCAAGGTGGACTATGAAGCTGGACAAAAGTGGACGCTTAAGGCTTTTGACTTTGAAGAGTTAAAACGCCTCTTCCATACTTGGGGCAAGGAAATGAGTAATCATGAAGGCTGGTCGGCCCTTTTCTGGAACAACCATGATCAGCCGCGAGCTCTCAACCGCTTTGTTGATGTAGAAAATTTCCGCAATGAAGGTGCGACTATGTTGGCAGCCAGTATTCATCTGTCTCGCGGAACGCCTTATATCTATATGGGTGAGGAGATTGGCATGGTGGCCCCTGACTTCGAGTCCATGGAAGACTATGTGGATGTCGAGTCTCTCAATGCTTACCAGATTCTGCTTGCTGAAGGTCAATCGCCAGAAGCAGCCTTCAGGATTATCAAGGCTAAATCTCGTGACAATTCTCGGACGCCTATGCAGTGGGATGATTCAGTCAATGCAGGTTTTACAACAGGAACTCCATGGCTGAAGGTGGGCAAATCCTATCCTCTTATCAATGTGGAAAATGAAATCAAGGGACCGATCTTTACCTTTTATCAGAAATTGATTGGCTTGCGTAAGGAACTGCCTATCATCTCAGAGGGCAGCTATCAGCCAGCCTATGAGGACAGTCCTCAGGTCTATGCCTTTGAGCGGGAGTGGCAAGGACAAAAGCTTTTAGTCCTTAACAACTTCTATGCTGATCCGATTACGGTGGACATCCTGCCGGATTATCAAAATGGTCAGGTTCTCCTATCCAATTACGACAAGACTCAGATTGACCATGTGATGACACTGAAGCCATATGAAACCTTGGCTATCTTAGTAGGGGAAAACTAAAGTCTCGAAAGAATCTGGAAAAAATTCCAGATTTTTTTCTGTGTTGGGCTAGCCTAGACAAGTATTTTTCTGAAGTGAGAGAAACTAATACAGAATTTTAAGAAAGCCTTTGCAAAATTTGATTCTTTTCTTTATAATAAAAATTAAATAGGATAATATACATTTATACAGAAAAGGAGAAGTTCATGAAAAAACAAGTTTCTTACAAGCAACTCTTCCCCACAGTGGTTTTGCTAGCTGCTTTTCTATCCCTGCTTTTTTCTGTCCAACCGGTCGGAGCAGAAGAAGCAGTAAGTTCGTCGACTTCAGATGCGGCAGCTCCTACAGAGAATCCGGTCGTAAGCGATGCGTCGGTTGCCAGTCAAGTTAAGAGTCCATCTGCAGAATCGGGAGAGTCAAGGGCAGCTTCTACAGAGGCAGTGGAAAAGGCAGACCAAGCCCCAGCTGCAGCACAAGCTGCGGCTAGCGGATCAGAAGCTGTGCCCAATGTGGGAACCATTCAGGGAGAATCACAAGCCTCTCCCTATGAGGACAAGGAAGTTCAAGTTTCCAATGTAGTTGTGACGAAAACAGACCGCTATGGTTTTTATGTTCAAGACCTGACTCCTGATGGAAATAGCAGGACTTCTGATGCTCTTTATGTAGTTTCTAAAGAAAAAGTCGATGTCGGTGACAAACTTAGTCTTGAAGGACGCGTCAAAGAAGGTTATATGGAAGAGCTCAGCGTTCGTCAGGGACAAACTTTCAACAAGCCCAGTGGTAGTTTGACAGTCACCATGCTTGTCGCTTCCAAGGTGACCAAGGAAGGGAAAGCAGACTTACCTGATCCAGTTGACATCGTGGCTAATATACCTCAGGATACGGTCGATAACGATATTAATAACTATCAGCCACAAAGCGAAGCTTTAGACTACTGGGAAAGTTTGGAAGGAATGTTGACGACGGTGAAGAGGCCCCGCGTTTTAGGCCCGCAGTACCGTGGAGACATTTATCTCTTACCTGAAGGCTACCAAGCCTTGCCATTAAACAATATCGGAGGTCTCAATCTTCGTCCAAACGCCCAAAATACCGCAACCATTCCAGTCTATGTTGGCAATAAATTCATTGCCAAGGCCAAGGATTATTTCAATGGTGATGTGGTCGGAGTCGTGACCTATCGTGGGAAGATTTACAAGTTGGAGCCGACTCAGCTGCCTGATTTGTTGGACGGTGGCTTGCAGAGACAGGTCTCTCCTATCTATCCAAGCGAAGACAAGCTGACTATTGCTTCCTACAATATCGAGAATTTTTCTGCTAATGCTAAAAAAGGTGAAACACCTGAGGAAAAAGTGACTAGAATCGCTAATTCCTTTATCAATGAAATCCACAGTCCAGATATCATCACGCTCATTGAAGTTCAAGACGAGAATGGCAGTGTCAATGACGGCACGACCAGCGGTGTCAAAAGCGGTGAGAAACTAGCGAGCCGCATCAAAGAACTGGGCGGAAAAACTTACAAGTACACCGAAGTTGCCCCACTTGACGGTCAAGATGGCGGCAAGCCTGGCTCTAATATCCGAGTGGCCTTTCTCTACGATCCAAATCGGGTGAAGTTAGTTGAAAGAGAAGCTGGTACGAGTGACGAAGCAGCTAGCTTCTCCGGTGGGCATTTGGTTAAGAATCCTGCCAGGATTGCTCCAACAAATCCAGCCTTCACCAAGGTTCGTAAATCCTTGGCAGCTGAGTTTGAATTTAAGGGACAGCATATCGTCGTTATCGCCAATCATTTGAAGTCCAAGATTGGGGATGATGCTGTTTATGGCTCCGTTCAGCCAGCAGTTCAGCATACGCAGGCAGCCCGGATAGAACAGGCTAAAATTTTAAATAGCTTTGTTCAGGAAGGGCTGAGACAAAATCCTAACCTTAAATTTGTATTGACTGGAGATTTCAATGACTTTGAATTTTCCGAAACGGCTAAAGCACTGGCGGGTAATGAACTGATTAATCTTATGCAGGAGCATGATGCGGCTGACCGTTATTCCTATTTCTACCGTGGCAGCAACCAAAGCTTGGATAACATTTTCATTTCGAAGAACCTAGCAGGCAAGGCAGTCTTTGCGCCTGTTCATATCAATGCCTCTTTCATGGAGGAACATGGCAGAGCTTCAGACCATGATCCAGTAGTGGTGCAGCTGGACTTTTCTAAGGATGTTGCAGCTTCGACTTCTGAAAGCTCCCAACCGTCTCAATCAACTGGACAATCTTCTGCAGCGGCAGATCAAGGAGCTCCGTCTCAGACCAATTCTCCATCGTCCAATCAAACTGGACAAGGGCAGTCAGTTAGCAGCAAGAAGAAGGGACTCCCGAAGACCGGCCAAAATAAGAGTGGCTGGACAGTCTTGGGATTGCTCCTGCTAATGTTTGCTTTTACTCTCAAAAAGAGAAGCAGAAATTAACTAAAATCAATTTAAAAAGTGAAATCAGGGTGGACTAAAGAACCTACCCTGATTTTTTATTTGCCAGCATCTAAGAGCAAGTCTGTTCCCGCTTTCGCCCTAAAATTTCATCTGTTGTAAAACACTGAAAATGAAACTGAAAAACAGTTTGTTTTCTAAAAAATAGGCAAATTAAGTCTATTTTTGCTTTAATCATGTTATAATGTAGTTAGTTATAAAACGTTTTCAGAGTTAAGAGGTTGCGCGATGGTTGAAGAGAAAATTGAAGAAGCAGTTGATTATGGAAAGGTAACGGGCATGGTCCACTCCACCGAAAGTTTTGGAGCTGTTGATGGACCGGGTATCCGTTTTATTGTTTTTTTGCAGGGATGCCACATGCGCTGCCAGTACTGCCATAATCCGGACACATGGGAGATGGAGACCAACAAATCTCAGCTGCGGACAGTGGATGATGTCTTGCAAGAGGCTCTCCGTTATAAGGGCTTCTGGGGCAACAAAGGCGGCATCACTGTCAGCGGAGGAGAAGCCTTGCTGCAGATTGATTTTCTAATTGCCCTCTTTACCAAGGCTAAGGAGCTGGGCATCCACTGTACATTGGATACCTGTGCCCTGCCTTTTAGAAATACGCCTCGCTATCTGAAAAAATTTGACAAGCTTATGGCAGTCACTGACCTTGTCCTACTGGATATTAAAGAGATTAACGAAGAACAGCACAAAATTGTGACTAGCCAGACCAACAAGAATATCTTGGCTTGTGCCAAGTACTTGTCTGACATTGGAAAACCAGTCTGGATCCGTCATGTCTTGGTGCCGGGATTGACCGACCGTGATGATGACCTGATTGAGCTAGGTAAATTTGTAAAGACACTGAAGAATGTTGATAAGTTTGAAATTCTACCTTACCATACCATGGGAGAATTCAAATGGCGGGAGTTGGGCATTCCTTACAAGCTGGAAGGAGTTAAGCCTCCAACGGCTGATCGGGTCAAGAATGCCAAGGAACTCATGCAGACTGAGTCCTATACAGAGTATATGAATCGGGTGCATAATAGCTAATCTACTTTGAGTATGAATTAATGGGCTGGTGAGCTAACCAGTCCATTTTTCTTAAGAAAATGCCCTTCTGCTTTTGTGAAATGCCTGTAATTGTGGTAAAATAAATGCAATAAACATTATATAAAAGAAGAGGTTTATCATGTCTAAAATTTTAGTTTTCGGTCACCAAAATCCTGACTCAGATGCCATTGGTTCATCTTACGCTTTTGCTTACTTGGCTCGCGAAGCTTATGGCTTAGATACAGAAGTGGTTGCACTGGGTGAGCCTAATGAAGAAACTGCCTTTGTATTGGATTACTTTGGTGTGGCTGCACCGCGCGTGATTACGTCTGCTAAGGCAGAGGGGGCTGAGCAAGTCATCTTGACAGACCACAATGAATTCCAGCAGTCTGTGGCAGATATTGCTGAAGTTGAAGTTTATGGCGTGGTGGACCACCACCGTGTTGCTAACTTTGAAACAGCTAGTCCACTTTACATGCGCTTGGAGCCAGTTGGTTCAGCTTCATCTATTGTTTACCGCATGTTCAAGGAGCACGGCGTAGAAGTTCCAAAAGAAATTGCAGGATTGATGCTGTCTGGTTTGATCTCTGATACTCTCTTGCTTAAGTCACCAACAACTCATCCAACTGATAAGGTCATTGCACCAGAATTGGCTGAGCTGGCTGGTGTCAACTTGGAAGAGTATGGTTTGGCAATGCTTAAGGCAGGTACAAACTTGGCTAGCAAGTCTGCAGAAGAATTGATCGACATCGATGCTAAAACGTTTGAACTGAATGGAAATAATGTGCGTGTGGCACAGGTCAACACAGTTGATATTGCAGAAGTTTTGGAGCGTCAAGTAGAAATCGAAGCGGCTATTGAAAAAGCAATCGCTGATAATGGCTACTCTGACTTTGTCTTGATGATCACAGATATTATCAACTCAAACTCAGAAATTTTGGCTATCGGAAGCAATATGGACAAGGTCGAAGCAGCCTTCAACTTTGTTCTTGAAAACAACCATGCTTTCCTAGCAGGCGCTGTTTCTCGTAAGAAGCAAGTGGTGCCTCAACTGACAGAAAGCTTTAGTGCTTAAAGAGCTTATTTGGTTAAATAAGTTACTAGATGAGGGACCATTCCCCTCATACTAAAAAGGAGTTTCGGCTCCTTTTTTGATAGGCGAGAGAAATGAAGATTCAAGATTTACAAGATGGAGATTTGATTTTTACAGTCGGATCTTCAGAAATTGCTGCTGCAATCCGAGCAGCAACTGGCTCATACAGCCATGTGGCCATCTTTTTTAATGGTGAGATTTATCATGCAACCCATGAGAAGGGGGTTGTCAATCAAGATTTATCTGATTTTTTACAGGATGAGGATGTTTATGACGTATATCGCTATCCAGCTATTGATGCAGATGCTGTCTTTAAAAGGGCCAAATTACATCTAGGAAAACCATACAATTTCAGCTTTTATCCTCAGTCCGATGGTTTTTACTGTTCAGAGTATATTGCGGAAATTTTGCCGATTTTTGATACGATTTCCATGCAGTTTGGCGATGAGGAAAATCTGATTTCTGATTTTTGGAAGGAGTATTATCGAGAATTAGGCTTAGATGTGCCCTTAAATCAGCCTGGGACGAATCCTAGCCAGTTGGCTCAGTCAAGAAAACTCATCTACAAAGGAGAACTTCATGATTAAAATCATCAATCCCAGCCGTTTGACGCGCCAGCCCTTTTTTCAGGAGCTGATTGATTATTTGGATCAGCATGAGACGGTGATTCTACGTGAGATTAAGCGAGAGTTTGAGGATGTGGCTAATATTGACCGCTCGATAGAGGACTATATCAAGGCAGGCTACATCCGGCGGGAAAACAAGCGATATTATCTGACGCTGCCTTTTGTGGAAAGTTTGGAGGACTTACGTTTGGACCAGGAGGTCTTTATCCGTGATGATAGCCCCCTCTATCAGGAACTGTTGGAGCTGCGCTTTGAGACCCAGCTTTCCAATCAGACCAATGCGGCGGTCTTGCTGGAAGAGACAGATTTTCAGCGGGATAAGCTGACCTTGGCTAATTATTTTTATAAGATGCAGCGCCAATATCCGCTGTCTGAGGCACAAAAGCCCCTCTATGCTGTCTTGGGCGATGTCAATCCTGAGTATGCACTAAAGTATATGACGACCTTTCTTCTCAAGTATGTCCGCAAGGATGAGCTCATGCAGAAGCGGCGGGACATTTTTGTCGATAGCCTAGTAATCTTGGGCTATATCCGGCAAAACGAAGCAGGCAAGTATGAGTTACAGGCCAGCTTTGATAAGGAGAGATTGATTTTTCAGCTGGACTGATTTTCTCATAGAATGAGCAGAATATTTGACCTTTGAAAAGAAAAAACTTATACTACTGTAAACGGTATCAGAAACCGTAAAAAAGAATGGAGGCAAAATTATGTCACTAGAAAATAAATTCGATCAAGCTAAAGGCGCTGTTAAAGAAGGCGTGGGCAAAGTTACAGGCGATAACAAGACTGAAGCAGAAGGCTTTGTAGAAAAAACTGTTGCTAAAGCCAAAGAAGTTGCTGAAGATGCTAAAGAAGCTGTAGAAGGTGCCGTTGAAGGTATCAAAAACAGCTTGGATAAATAAAAAGTAATCAGTCGATTATTCGGCTGATTATTTTTTTTGCTGATACATAAGGTAGAGGAAGTAGGGAGCTCCAATAATGGAAATCAAAATGCCTGTCGGGACGGAGCTTCCGATGAGGAAGGTTCTTGTGATCGTATCTGCCCCTGTCATGATAAAGGCGCCTAGCAGCATGGCGGCTGGAAAGAGTAAGCGATGATCGCTAGGCAGGAATCGTTTGCTGATATGGCTAGCCAACATACCGATGAAGACAATATTTCCAGCTAGAGATAGGCTAAAGGCGACGAGAGCACTAGCTAATAACAAGGTTATCTGCCGCTCTCTTTTTAGATGAAGCCCCAGACCTAGAGCTGTTTCATCATTTAGGCTGAGAATATTGAGCTTGTGGGAGCGCAGATAGGTCAGCAGCCAGAATAAAAGCAAGAAGGGGCCAGCAATAGCTAGACTTTCCCAGTTATTACCCGTAATCTTACCAGCTAGCCAGCTAACCACATAGGTCAGTTTGTTCTGATTGACACGGCCGGTGATGGCAATCATACTAGAAGACAGGATGGTTGACAAGGTCACGCCAGCGATAATGAGCTTGACGGGGCTTATAGCATGGCCTTTTTGATGTGAGATCAGGTAAATAAGAGCTACAGTCAGCATACCGCCAAAGGTTGCGATAAAGGGAAGATAGCGAATATAGAAAGGATCGGTCACTTCTAGCTTGCTGATAGCAAGAGTAATGATAACACCAGCTCCTGCATTGATTCCCAAGGTTCCTGAATCGGCAAGTGGGTTTCGAGTAAAGGTCTGCAGCAGTACACCGCTCATCCCTAGCGAAGCTCCTGCTAGAAGGCAGACTAGAATTCGAGGCAAGCGGATCTGCTCCATGATAAAGGCGCTGCCATCATCTCCCTGCCCCAGCAGATATCGAAAAGCTTCTCCGACATTAAATTCCTGATCGCCTGATGATAGAGACAGTAGGAAAATTAGGGAAGTCAGGAGGCTGAGGCTTACTATAACCAAAAGAATCCGTTTTTTATCTCTCATAGAAAGTCCCCTTTCTCATCATCCATAGGAAGACTGGCAGCGTAACGAGACTGATAATAGAGCTAAGAGGCAGACCGACCATATGACTCGCAGCAAAATCACAGATTAGTAGAAAGAGCGCTCCTGTTAGCATCGTCAGTGGCAGGATTTTTTGGTAGTTCTTTCCGCTGATGGTTTTGACAAAGTGTGGAATAATCAGTCCGACGAGGGCTAGGCTTCCTACTAGGGCAACGGCTGTCGCTGATAACAGTAGAACAAGATTTAGAAAGAGCAGGGTCATATGAGTCGTTCGCTGGCCTAAGCCCTTGGCTACTGTTTCATTGAGGCTGAGAATGGTTAGTTGGTGTGAAAATAGCTGAGCCAGTAAGAGGCCTAATAAGATAAAGGGAGCAATGATTTGCAGCATTTTCCAATTGGTTCCTAGAAGCCCTCCAGCCTGCCAACCGATGACAGCATTGGTCAGGTTGAGGTAAATGGTCAAGCCTTGTCCGATGGCAGTCAGGAGTGTTGTTACCATGGCACCGGACAAGACGAGTCGTAGTTGCTCAAAACCTTTTCTAGGATGGTAGGAGAGGCTAAAAACCAGAATACTGGCTAGACAGGCTCCTGCAAGTGAGAGCAGGAGGATGCTACTGTAGTGTATACTCTTAGAAAAGGCATAACCGCAGATGAGCGCTAGGCCAGCTCCAGAGTTGATCCCCAAAAGTCCCGGATCAGCAATAGCATTGCGGGTTATCCCCTGCATGATGGCTCCTGAAACGGCCAAGCTAGCTCCGACTAGCAGAGCTGCAATTCCTCTAGGTAAGCGCAGATCTATGATGATGTTCTGGGCTGGACTTTCCTTGAAGGGATGGCTCAGCGTTTCTATCAGTTGCTGATGGGAGTAGCTGGGAATGCCAAAGCGCAAGTAGAGATAGAGTCCGCTAATCAGCAGGAGAATGAGGGCGAAAAAAACAAGCCAAAAGATGTTTGGCCTATTTTTTTGAGCAAATGGTGAATGAAGTGTCATCTGGTATCCTTTATATAGTTGAAAATCAAATAACTGTCGTGAGATATATCGCTTACTAGCAATGTTTTTTCACTAGTCTGAGTTTCTGCAAGGAATGGCCTAGTTCATTTTTTCAAGACCATCTTGAATGGTTTTGAGTTCGTATTCAAGTGTCAATGGATCGTTGAAATAAAAGGCGTTGGCATCCACTTTTAAGATATGGTTCTGTTGGACAGCGGGAATAGATTTCCAAACATCGCTTTCGTAAAGAGCACTGCCTGTTTTATCATCTTCAGCTGCAACCAGGACATAATCGCCAATATACTCACTCACCGTTTCTTGGCTGACTTGCAAGTAGCCGCTTGGGAATACTTCCTCCTTCACCTTTTGTGGGGCGTCAAATCCCAGCGATTTGTAGATAACTTCTCCGCCTCGTCCCCAGTTGTTACCGAAGAGGTAGATTTCCTTTTCATATAGCCCGACAACCGTGAAAGTGACATTTTGTCCCAGCTTTTCTTTTAACTGCTTGCCAATATCAGCTGTTTTGCTCTTCCAATCAGCAATCCATTGATCAGCTTCTTTTTCCTTACCAAAGATTTGGCCAAAGCGATTTAGGATTTCTAAATAGTCATTTTTTCCATAATCAATGGCAATAGTTGGAGCGATTTTCTTTAGTTCATCGATATTTTTGTCACTGGCATCTACCACGATAAGGTCTGGCTTTTGCTTAGCGATTGATTCCAAATCTTCCGGCATCAGGACCTTGGCGTTTTTGACTTTTTCCTTGAGGACAGGGTTTTTAGCATCATAGGATGTTACAGTGACAGGGTCGAAACCTAGTTGCAGCAGATAGCCGGTGTAGGTAGAGGAGAGGCTGGCAATCCGTTTTGGATTTTTAGGAATATCACCGTAGTAGTGGAATCCGTCAATTTTGGGCTTGCTGGATAGCTCAACCTTGTCTGAAGAGGCAGAGTTTTCAGATTTAGATGAGCTGCCGCAGGCAACTAAAAGGAAGATGGTGACAGTAAGGGTGGCAAATGATAAAAACTTTTTCATTTTTTCCTCCAATTCTATAAAAAGTTTAGAAGCTGTATCCATGAAGAAGATATGGGAAACTTATCTATGAATATATGACTTATTTAAGGAGCTGATAGCTGAGGCAGAGCGGCTTATCCTGAATAGGATCCCGAATAATCTGGGCTTCAATCTGAAAAATGTCTCTCAGAATATCCGAGGTCATGACCTGCTCAACACTTCCTTGATACCGGATATGCCCATTTTTCATAGCGATCAGCTGATGGGAGAAGCGGGCAGCCAAGTTGATGTCATGCAGAACCATGATAATGGTTTTTCCGCTGAGTTGGTTGAGGTCATTCAGCAACTCCAAGATTTCCAGCTGGTGATTCATATCCAGATAGGTGGTCGGCTCGTCCAGAAAAACAGTCTCTGTATCTTGAGCTAAAGCCATAGCAATCCAGACGCGCTGACGCTGACCTCCAGACAAATCATCCACCTGCCAGTCCGAAAATTCGCTGACCTGAGTTGCTTCCATAGCCCAGCAGATTTTTTCTCGGTCTTCTGTACTGAGCCGCCCCAAGCCAGTTTGATGCGGAAAGCGGCCATAAGAGACCAGGTCATAAACAGTGATGCCATCTGTCGTCTCCATGGTTTGGGGCAGCAAGGCAATCTTTTGCGCCACCTCCTTGGTCGGCAGTAGGGCGATGGACTGTCCATCCAGGGTTATGCTGCCAGCTTTTATCGGCAAAATACGGGTAAAGGCCTTGAGAAGAGTGGATTTACCGCAGCCATTGCTACCGATAATAGTTGTAATCTTTCCCTCGGCGAGTTGGCAGTCCAGTCCGTCAATAATAACCTTTTGATCGTAGGCGACCTGGATACTTGCTGCAGAGATAGTGGACATAGACTTCCTTTCTGTCTGATTCTTCTATCAGAATTTCAACTTTTATTATATCATAAAAATTTTTCTAAAAAAAGAGTTTTCTGACAATTTAATAAAAATAAAATAAAAAAGTTTTATAAATTTGTAAATAATAAAAATTTAAGCTTTTCATGCTAAGATAGAAATATAAAAAAGAACCTGCAATGATGACATGAATTTACAGGTGGTGAAAGGAAAGATGATGAAACGGTTGACATACTTACGCCCCTCCAAGCCTTTGAAAGAGCTGAGGTGGTTTGATATTGCTGTGATTACCCTGCTCATGTTTGGGCAGTTTATTTACCGCTCAACGGAGCTTTATTTAGCTAGCTTTGCACCAGCTGCCAGCACAGTAGCGACTGAAACGGTGACCAATACAGCCACTGAAGGAGCGGCTTTTTCTAGCAATTTCAATTTTCAGCTACTGATGCTGTTTTTGACCATTCTTTATCTATTGCTTCGGCGCTTTGACTTTAAGCAGCTTCCTATTCGTCTGAGCTGGTCGGTTCTCCTCTGGACTCCTCTTATTTTTGTAGCAGTAGGGTTCTTTGGTGACATTGTGACGACGCTGAGCGGCGAGTATAATTACTTTGATCCAACCCTCTGGTCTTATGTAGATGTGCTAGAAATCTTCCGGAAATTTGCTGAATTGACACCTATGGCTATCCTCTACGGACTTCTCAATGGCTTCTATGAAGAATTCTTTTTTCTGGGGTTTATGACCTCTGTTAAGGATAAGTATAAGTGGTGGGCGCTGGCCTACTCTACTATTATTCGGATTTCTTTTCACACCTATCAGGGCATGCTGTGGGCCTTGGTTATCGGAGTGGTGTATGGTCTCTTTTACTATTTCCTTTACAAGTACAAGGTCAAGAACCTCCTGCCTTTCTTTCTCATGCACGCCTTGGCGGATATGTTTGGCTCCAGCTTGATGTACGTTCTGATTAAATGGCGGTAATTTTTACAAAACGACAATAAAAAGGCGATATGCTCGCCTTTTTTCTTATAAATACTTTTCTGCAAGGGCATAGTCCCCTGGATAGGTTACTTTTTCTCCTTCTACGATTTGGTAAGCATCTGCTCCTTTGCCAGCTAGAATGACGGCATCTCCCTCTCGGTCTGTCAGACTGAGAGCTTTTTTGATGGCTTCTTCTCGATTGGCTATTTTTTCCACTGGATAGGAGATATAGGATGCGATTTCCTCCGCAATGGCTAGAGGATCTTCATAGTTGGGGTCGTCCGCGGTTAAGATGACAGTTAGCTCAGGATGCTGATTGAGTAGGAGACCGAAGTCTTTGCGCCGACTTTCACCCTTGTTTCCGGTAGCCCCCAAGAGGAGGATAATCTTGCCCTTTTGGTGTTCCTCTACCACAGACAGCAGGTTGCTTAGGCTAACACCATTGTGAGCATAGTCAACGAAGACCTTGGCGCCATTTTTCTGAGTCAGAACTTCCATACGGCCTGGGACTCGGGTTGCGGCAATTCCTTTTTTGATGTCTTCGAGGCTAGCACCCAGTCGCAGACAGGCAAGACCAGCCGCTACTGCATTTTCCTGATTGAAGTGGCCGATGAGCTGGATATCGTAGTGGCCAGCTAACTTCCCAGCAGCTTCAAAGCTGAAAGCCTGAGAATCCTTGATAGTATTGCTTGAGCCTGCTCCATAGAAATCATGTTCCAAAGAGGCGACTTGCTCTTTCACGATTTGGAAATGGTCCATGCTGCTATTCACGATAACTGCTCGGCTATTATCCATCAAGAGCCGCTTATTATAGAAGTAGTCTTCAAAGGTTTGATGCTCAATGGGACCGATATGGTCGGGGCTGATATTGAGAAAGACACCGACATCAAAGGTTAGGCCATAGACCCGTTTCTTGAGATACGCCTGACTGGAAACTTCCATGATGAGATGAGTCCGGTCGTTGGCAAGGGCTTGGGCCATCATTTTGATGAGATCCAGACTCTCTGGTGTTGTCAGAGTTGACTTGAAGAAGGTCTCGCCATCCAAAGTGGTGTTCATAGTCGAGAGCAGAGCAGGACGATGACTTTGAGAAAGGATTTGATAGGCAAAATAGGCTGTAGTTGTTTTACCCTTGGTACCAGTAAAGGCCAGTAGTTTGAGCTTTTTCTCAGGATGGCCGTAAAATTCCATGGCTAAGAGACTCATGGCTTGCTTGACATCGTTGACCAAGAGGACCGGAATGCCCACTTGAAAGTCTGTCTCGCTGATATAAAAGCGCAGGCCAGCTGAGACTGCTTTTTCTAGAAATTCTTTCTTAAAAGCCTCACCCTTGACAAAAAAGAGGGTAGAGGCATCTGCTTCCCTGCTGTCATAACTGATACTATCGAAAGTCAAGCCGCTGTAGGAGAAAAAGTATTCTCCGTCTTTAACAATATCACGAAAATTATGGTCTTCTTTTAAAATAGCTAATACGGTTTCAATTTTAATCATAAATCTATTGTAAACCTTATGGCTGGGTTTTACAAGAGGCAAGGAAAAGTTTATAATAAAAGAAGAATAAATAGAAGAGGTTTTCTATGAGCCAAGAAACAACAAGCCAGCAGCAGCAGATGCTGCGGGGAACTGCCTGGCTAACTGCCAGCAATTTTATCAGTCGTCTTCTGGGGGCCATCTATATCATTCCTTGGTATATCTGGATGGGCAAGCACGGTGCCGAGGCCAACGGCCTTTTTACTATGGGTTATAATATCTATGCCTGGTTTTTACTGATTTCGACAGCCGGCGTGCCAGTGGCAGTGGCCAAGCAGGTAGCTAAGTACAATACCATTGACAAGGAAGAGCACAGTTTCACTCTCATCCGAGAGTTTCTCAAGTTTATGCTACTTTTGGGAGCTGTCTTTGCAATGATTATGTACCTGCTCTCACCAGTTTTCGCTTCTATGTCTGGGGGCGGAGCGGACTTGGTTCCTGTTATGCAGAGCCTCTCTTTGGCTGTTTTGATATTTCCATCGATGAGCGTCATTCGAGGTTTTTTCCAAGGTTTTAACAACCTCAAGCCTTATGCCATCAGTCAGATTGCGGAGCAGGTCATTCGGGTTATTTGGATGCTGCTGACAGCCTTTTTTATCATGAAAATCGGTTCTGGCAACTATGTAGAAGCGGTTACCCAGTCTACCTTCGCCGCTTTTATCGGTATGCTGGCTAGTATGGCTGTCTTGGTCTTCTATCTTTGGAAGACAGGAATGCTGACTTCTATCATCCATAAGCCTGCAAATGCCACAGAGATTAATGGCCGTGCCCTCCTCTGGGATACCATTCGTGAAGCCATTCCTTTCATTATTACAGGATCTGCCATTCAGCTTTTTCAGATTCTTGACCAAGCTACCTTTATCCATGTCATGAGTTGGATTAGTAAGCACAGCAGGTCCGAGCTCTTGGTTCAGTTTGCCTATTTCTCAGCTAATCCTAATAAAGTCACCATGATTTTAATTGCTGTGGCGACCTCTATTGGTGGTGTCGGGATTCCTCTCTTGACCGAGAACTATGTCAAAGGTGATTTTCGCTCGGCTGCCCGCTTGGTGCAGGATAATCTTAGTATGCTGATTTTCTTTATCTTGCCAGCAACCATTGGTGCTGTTTTGGTAGCGGAACCTCTGTATACTGTTTTCTATGGCAAGCCAGACGGCTTAGCACTGGGACTTTTCATCTTTGCTATGCTGCAGACCATTATCCTCAGTCTATATACGGTGTTGGCTCCGATGATTCAAGCCCTCTTCCAAAATAGAAAGGCAATTATCTACTTCCTCTATGGAGTAGGAGTCAAGCTGGTGCTACAAGTACCCTTGATTTATATTTTCAAAGCTTATGGTCCTCTTCTTGCGACGACAGTTGGCTTGATTATCCCAATCCTGCTCATGTATCAGGAAATTCGCAAGGTAACTGGTCTGAATCCTAAGAACCTATTTAAACGGAGTCTCCTGTCAGTGATTTTGACAGTTCTGATGACCCTCTTTGTCTTGGTGGCAGAGCTTCTTATCGGTCTCTTCCTTCATCCTAGCGGCCGAGTTTCCAGCTTTATCTATATCGCTCTGATTGGCGGCATTGGCCTCGCTGTCTACGGCGGACTGGCGCTCAAAGTTCGCCTTATGGATCGCTTTATCGGTTCAAAAGCGGCTAGTCTGCGCCGACGCTTTCATATCTATTAAAAAGCCGCAGGGCTTTTTAATTTTTAGCTTTGTTTTTCTAAAACATCAACATTATAGTTTCAAACTATAGCTAGCTCTTGAAAAGAAAAAAGAAAAATGTTTTCAAAAGATGTTACAATAGAGGGTGAAATATTAGCGAAGGATTGGAAGGTTAATATGAGTAAGGACGTAAAATTAAATACACTACTGGCTCAGGCTGGGGTTAAAAAAGATGAAACAACTGGTGCTTTAACAACACCCCTGCATTTTTCAACGACCTACCAACACCCTGAGTTTGGTCAGTCAACAGGTTATGACTATACTCGAACCAAGAATCCAACGCGGGTTAGCTTGGAAGAGACTCTGGCTGCTATCGAAAGTGCAGACTATGCCTTGGCAACTAGCTCTGGTATGTCGGCTATTGTGCTGGCCTTTAGTGCCTTTCCGGTCGGCAGTAAGGTTTTGGCTGTTCGGGATCTCTATGGCGGCTCTTTCCGCTGGTTTGCCCAGGCTGAAGCAGAAGGGCGATTTGCCTTTACCTATGCCAATACAGAAGAAGAACTACTCAATAATCTGACAGAGGATATAGATATTGTCTATATCGAGACACCGACCAATCCTCTTATGGTAGAGTTTGACATTGCCCGCATTTCCCAAGCGGCTCATGAGCGAGGAGCAGCTGTCATTGTGGACAATACCTTCTACAGTCCTATTTACCAAAGACCGTTGGAGGATGGAGCTGATATTGTTTTGCACTCTGCGACCAAGTATCTGGGTGGACACAATGATGTCTTGGCTGGAGCCATCATGACTAATGATGCTGCTATTTATGACAAGCTATTCTATAACCTCAATACAACTGGGCCGGTCCTGTCTCCTTTTGACAGCTATCTGCTTTTGCGCGGTCTCAAGACATTGGCTCTTCGTATGGAGCGCTCTACTCAGAATGCGCAAGAAGTAGTCGCTTTTCTGAAGCAATCTCCTGCGGTAAAAGAGGTTCTCTATCAAGGCAAGGGTGGTATGATTTCCTTTAAAGTTGTGGATGAAGAGAAGATTCCTCATCTCTTAAATAGCCTGAAAGTCTTTACCTTTGCGGAAAGTTTAGGAGGAGTGGAGAGCTTGATTACCTATCCGACGACCCAGACTCACGCAGACATTCCGGTCGAGGTGCGTCATTCTTATGGCTTGACTGATGATTTGCTGCGCCTGTCAATTGGAATTGAGGATAGTCGAGATTTGGTAGACGATTTACGTGCAGCCTTGGAGAATGAATAATATGGGAAGATATAATTTTGAAAAAGCCCCTTGTCGTGTGGGGCATCATACTTATAAATGGAAAGAAGTGGAGAAGGACAAGGAAGTCCTGCCAGCATGGATTGCAGATATGGATTTTGAAGTCCTGCCTGAAATCCAGCAAGCCGTTCATGATTACGCTAATCAGTTAGTCTATGGCTATACCTATGCCAGTGAAGAGCTAATCAATGCTGTTCTAGATTGGGAGCGGGATGAGCACGACTATACTTTTGATAGGGAAGCCTTGGTATTTATAGAAGGGGTTGTTCCTGCTATTTCGACAGCTATCCAAGCCTTTACTAAGGAAGGTGATGCTGTTCTAATCAACACTCCTGTTTACCCACCTTTTGCCCGAAGTGTTAAGCTCAACAATCGTCAGCTTGTTACCAATTCTTTGATAGAGCAAGACGGCCTTTTTCAGATTGACTTTGAGCAGTTGGAGCGTGACATTGCAGATAATGAAGTCAAGATTTATGTTCTTTGCAATCCGCACAATCCCGGAGGTCGAGTTTGGGAACGGGAAGTGTTAGAGAAAATTGGCCGCCTCTGCCAAAAGTATGGCGTCCTCCTGGTCTCAGACGAAATCCATCAAGACTTGACGCTGTTTGGCCATGAACATCAGTCTTTCAATACTGTCTCGCCTGACTTTAAGGACTTTAGCTTGATTTTAGCAAGTGCGACTAAGACCTTTAATATTGCTGGGACTAAAAATTCTTATGCAGTGATTGAGAATCCTAGCTTGCGACATCAGTTTAAAAAACGCCAGCTGGCCAACAACCAGCATGAAATTCCTGGTCTTGGATTTTTAGCGACAGAAGTAGCCTATCGTTACGGTTGGTCTTGGTTGATGGAGCTCAAGGAAGTTCTTGAGAAGAATGTAAATTTTGTGGTTGATTATTTTGCCAAGGAAGCGCCACGCCTTCGGGTCATGAAGCCTCAAGGGACTTATCTGATTTGGCTGGACTTTTCAGATTATGGCCTGACAGATGACCAGCTCTTCCAGCTGCTGCGAGAAGAGGCAAAGGTCGTCCTGAATCGAGGAAGTGATTTTGGTCAAGAAGGTAAAGGTCATGCACGCCTAAATGTTGCTGCTCCGGAGACGATGGTTGAAGAAATCTGCTCCCGTATTGCAGAGGTATTGCCAAAATAAATCAAGAATTTTTTTGATTTATTTCTCAAATACCTTTATATTATGTGTTATAGTCTACGGAAGTAAAGTGCAGAAAATCCTTGAAAAGGCTTGCTTATAGCAAGCCTTTTCACTCTTTTTTTGATATAATAAGAAGAATAAATTGAAAGAAGGAAATCCAATCATGGGAAAACTTGAAGTTATCGCTCATCCACTAATTCAGCATAAATTGTCTATCTTGCGTCGTACGGATACCTCTACCAAGGCATTTCGTGAATTAGTTGATGAAATCGCAATGCTGATGGGATATGAAGTTTTGCGCGATTTACCACTTGAAGATGTAGAAATTGAAACACCGATTACGAAAACAGTTCAAAAGCAGATTGCAGG
>CAUSZI010000028.1:0-25672 GCA_963536045.1 uncultured Streptococcus sp. | reverse complement strand
ATATCCATTGAGTTTGTAGCATCTTTAACTGCTGAAGCCATAACTTCAGTCTTAGAGTTACGCTCAAAGTTATCAGTTGTCAAGCGGCCATATTCGTTAAGAAGGGTTTGAGCATTCTTATCGATAGTAGCCATTGTTGTTACTGACTCAAGTGGGTATTTACCATTTGCAGACTCGCCTGAAAGCATAGTTGCATCAGTTCCGTCGATAACAGCGTTAAATACGTCTGATACTTCTGAACGAGTTGCACGTGGTTTTTCTGTCATGGTTTCAAGCATGTTAGTTGCTGTGATAACCACTTTACCAGCTGCATTTACCTTCGTGATGATCATCTTTTGGTAAACTGGAACCATTTCGAATGGTACTTCGATACCCATGTCACCACGGGCAATCATGATACCATCAGCAGCTTCAATGATTTCGTCCAAGTTATCGATACCTTGTTGGTTTTCGATTTTCGCGAACAATTGAACATGGCCGTTGCCAGTTTCTTCACAGATTGCACGAACTTCGTTGACGTCTTTTGCAGTACGTACAAATGAAATCGCGATGAAGTTGATTCCTTGCTCAAGACCAAAGCGGATATCGTCATTGTCACGCTCAGCAAGTGCTGGGAAAGGAATCTTAGTGTTAGGGATGTTCACACCTTTTTGCTTAGCAATGATGCCGTCGTTTTCAACTTCTACTTCAAATTCACGAGTAGCATCGTCTTTAGCGACAACACGAAGACCAAGTTTACCATCATCAACCAATACTTGACGACCAACTTCAACATCATCGTAGATGTCCAATCCGCCAGCAACGTTCAAAGCAATTACTTCACGAGTAGATTTGATACCTTGCTTAGTAGCAACACGGATTTTTTCACCAGTCTTGTATGAATACTCTTTTGCATCGCCTTCAAACAATTCTGTACGAATTTCTGGTCCTTTTGTATCAAGAAGGAAACCAACTTTTTGGCCGGCAATTTCTTCTGCACGCTTAACAGTTGCCATGCGCTCTCCTTGCTCAGCATGGTCACCGTGTGAGAAGTTGAAACGGAATGTGTTTGCGCCAGCTTCAATCAGCTTAGCAATGTTTTGAGCTGATGCTTCAACATCCAGCTTTTCTCCCCAATATCCGTCATCACCGAATTTTTTACCGCCGCGGATTTCTACCGCAGGACCTAATGTTGCAACGATTTTTACACGTTTATTCATGATTGTATGAAACTCCTTCTTCTATTTGGCCTCTTGGCCTGAATAACAAATAATAATTAAATATTGATGCTGCGGTTCAAATCAGCCAAGCCCAGATCAGCCTTGTGCGGATTGTTGACGACAATCTTGCCTTCAGCAGTCAAGCTAAAGAGTGCTCCTTCTTCAGCAGTTCCCAGAATTGGGCTTTCAACCATCTGCTCATTGCGGATTCCAACAGCAACTCCGCCGATACCTTCTTTAAGAAGTTTAACAGCATGTGCTCCCATACGAGATGCAAGAACACGGTCACGCGCAGTCGGTGAGCCTCCACGCTGGATATGTCCGAGCTCTGTGACACGCAAATCGCTCATATCTCCAGCTTCTTTCAGCTTTTCAGCAAATTCATCCGCTGACATGACACCCTCAGCCAAGACGATGATGTTGTGCTTCTTACCCTTGGCATAGCCACTCTTAATGCTTTCAACAACTTCTTCGATCTTGAAACCTTCTTCAGGAACGATGATTTCGTCCGCACCAGATGCAATACCTGCCCAGAGAGCAATATCACCAGCATTACGTCCCATTACTTCGATAACGAAAGTACGGCGGTGACTGGATGAGGTATCCCGAATCTTGTCAATCGCATCCATAGCTGTAGTAACAGCTGTGTCAAAACCGATAGTGAAGTCTGTTCCGACGATATCATTGTCAATGGTTCCTGGAACACCGACAGCTGGGAAACCGTGCTCTGTCAAGCGCATAGCACCATGGTAAGATCCATCTCCACCGATAACAACGACACCTTCGATTCCATGTTTTTTAAGCTGCTCAATCCCTTTCAGCTGCCCTTCAACTTGGGCAAACTCAGGGTAACGAGCAGAGTGAAGGAAGGTTCCACCGCGAGAAATAATGTCACCAACTGATGTCGCATCAAGTGGGTAAATCTCGCCAGCTACCATTCCAGCGTAACCATCATAAATCCCGTAAACTTCCATTCCTTCGGAAATTGCTTTACGAACAACTGCACGGATGGCAGCATTCATACCAGGGGCATCTCCACCACTAGTCAAAACAGCAATACGTTTCATTTCGCTTTTTGCTCCTTTTTCTTTTTAACATTCTTATAGATTATACCACAATCATCATGAAAATTCTCTTATTTTCCATATTTTTTAACGAAAAATCGTTTTCATAGTATAATTCTTCAATTCCTCTTGCAGCTGCTCCGATTTCTCCACTCGGAAATGCGGTGCAGATATGGTTCGCTTCTCATCTTCATAGCGCAGGATAACCGGAATATTGCCGGGGTATTTCTGCAAAACATGAGATATTGCCCGATCATGCTCATGGCCCGCAAGTTTTATCCAGAAGCGTTCTGTAGTGGCTTCTTCTATATTTGACAAGACCAACTGTAAACGACCATCCCGCTCCTGCACCTTGCCGGTCAAGTAGTAAATCCCCTTCTCCTTAATGCGTTCACCCAGCTGTCTATAAGTATCAGGAAAGAGGGTAACATCCAGTTTTTTCTTCGTATCTGAAACCTGCAAGAAAGCCATATTCTCGCCCTTTTTAGTCCGGATAGTCTTGATAGTCTGGACTTCAGCTAAAATCCTAGCTCTGCTATTTTCCGTCAGCTCACTAATCCAGCTAAAGGGCTGGTCCGCTTCTTTGGCCAGTTTAACCAAGGGGTGATCGCTAAGCCCCACACCGATTATGCTCTGTTCCAACTCAAACTTTTCGGCATCGCTGAAATCCTGAGCCTCTGTCCAAGAATAGGTCGTATCGGCAAAGAGACTGCCCAGCTCATCCGCAAATACAAACAAATTAGGCAGATTGGCTAGAATTTTTTGGCGATTTTTCTCAAAACTGTCAAAGAGCCCTAGCTGAATCAGAGGAGTCAGCAGCGGAATCTTATGGTAATTCTGAGGCAGGCGCAGAATAAAGTCTTCCACCCCAGTAAAGGTGGCATTTTGTCGCTCTTCAATAATCCAGTAAGCCAAATCCCTAGGCAGGCCTTTGATATTTTTCAGGCCTAAAAAAATCTTCTTATCCTGAAACTTATCATGGTAGGGAATATTGTTGATACTGAGGGGCGCTGTTTCAAAGTCAAAATTCAGGGCATCGGTGATATAGTCACTGCTAGAATAATTGAGCATAACATCAAAGAAAACATCTGGATAATGAGCCTTGAAGTAAGCCAACTGAAAGGCCAGAGCTGAGTAGGCATAGGCGTGGCTGCGGTTGAAGCCATAGCCAGCAAACTTCTCCATAATAGCAAAGACTTCCTTGGCTTTAGTTTCCGAGTGACCTAGCTTGAGAGCACCTGCAACAAAGTCCTCCTGCATGCGGTGCATTTCAGCAGCACTTTTCTTACCCATGGCCCGCCGCAAAATATCAGCTTTCCCCAGACTAAAGCCACCAAAGCGCTGAGCCACCTGCATGACCTGCTCTTGGTAGAGCATGATACCGTAAGTCGGAGCTAGAATATCAGCCAAACTGTCATCAATCAACTCCACCTGTTCCAGTCCATGCTTTCTCTTGACAAAATTATCGATATAATCACTGGCTCCAGGACGATTGAGCGAGGTTGTGGCCACTACTTCCTCAAAGCAAACTGGCTGAACCCGCTTGAGCAGGCTGATAGCGCCCGGCTGCTCAAACTGGAAAATCCCCTTGGTCTGTCCGGCTGCAAAGAGTTTCAGAGTTTCTGCATCCTCCAAGTCAATCTCTGCAATCTCAATATCTACCTTATATTTTTCCAGGGTTGCTTCTTTCATTCGCTGGACAAAGGTCAGATTGCGCAAGCCCAGAAAGTCCATCTTGAGCAGGCCGTTGCTCTCGACTCCGTGGGCATCATACTGGGTGATATACATGTCCTCGCCATATTTGAGCGGTATCTGATCGGTCAGGTCATTGTCGCTCATCACAACTCCGGCTGCGTGGATAGAAGTCTGGCGGGGATGACCTTCGATTTTTTTAGCGATATCAAAGGCCTTTTGGTACTCTAGCTTGCTATTGATAATCTGACGAAAGGCCATATTTTTCTCATAAGCAGAGGTCAGACTATCGCCGAAGCGAATTTTCTTAGTGATATTGGTCAGTTCGTACTCTGGCAGTCCGAAGCGCTTGAAAACATCGCGAATGGCCTGCTTGGCTCCAAAGGTCGAGTAGGTCACAATCTGAGCTGCATGCATACTGCCATAGCGGTCCCGAACATAGCGGATAAACTCCGGCCGGTAAACATCTGGAATATCGATATCAATATCGGGCATGGTATAGCGCTCTAGATTTAGAAAGCGCTCAAAGAGCAGGTTATTCTTGACTGGGTCAATCCCAGTAATCTCCAAAGCATAGGCCACCAGACTGCCGACAGCAGAGCCTCGCCCCATGCCCATATAATAGCCCTGACTGCGACCAAAGCGCAGCAAATCCCAGACGATAAGAAAGTAATCATCAAAGCCCATCTGATGAATGACAGCCAGCTCCTGGTCCAGTCGTTCCTGATAAAGTTTACCTGTTAAACCGCGTTTTTTTAAGCCAGCTTCTGATCGCTCCCTTAGCTCTTCCACGGCTGGCCGCTCTCGATTAAAGCGGGGCAGTTTCAGCTCCCTATTGATATTATAGTGAACATCACGGACTAGCTTCTCAAGATTAGCCAGACTCTCTGGGAAAGTTTCCTTAAAAGCACCTGCCAGAGCATCTGGTGCCAGCAAAAACTCATGATTGGGGAGGCTACCAATCTCCCGCAGGCTGGCATTTTCTCGAATCGCCCGGAGCATCTGCAAGGTCTCCAAATCTCCTGTGTCAAAATATCGGACGGTATGCAGGGGCAGGGTTGGCCGACCAAACTCCTGCTGGGGCGTTGCTGGAAAAACTCCAACATAAAAATCCAACCCTAAATCCAGATCTGCTACTCCGTCAAAAGCAGGAACAATCACAGCTAATCCCTTAAAGAGATGCTGGAAATCCTCCCAATTTTTTTGTCCCATCATCTTGAGAGTCGAGACTTTCATCAGATTGCGATAGCCCTGACTGTCCAAGGCCAGCAGACGGAGATGAAGCTCCTGCTCTGCCTTGATCAGACTCAGCTCCAAGCCTAGAAGCGGCTGCAGTCCCGCAGATTCGGCTTCCTCTAGGAAATGATAGGCTCCATAGAGATTGTCCACATCCATCATGCCCAGATGACTGTATCCTAACTCCTTGGCTTTCTGCACATATTTCTTTATCGGGATCAAGCTATCCATAAAACTGTAAACAGTCTTGGTATCAAGTTGTATCACCACATTTTTCTCCTTGAACATGCTTTGCTTCTTCTTATAACTATTATACCGCAATTCACTGAATGAGGGAAATAGGAGTTTGACCGAACAGAAAGATTCCATTCACCCTTTCCGGCTTTCTTTGCCATTTTCCTAAGGAAAAGGTATAATAATTGTAAATTGAAGAAAACAAAGGAGACATGTATGAATCAGTATCCTCTGGTCTATCTTGACCATGTCCATAAAAATTATGGCGACGCACCCGCCCTGTACGATGTGAGCTTAAACATCCAGCCTGGCAGAATCATCGGACTTCTAGGTCCTAATGGCAGCGGCAAGACAACTATTATCAAGCTTATCAATGGTCTCTTGCAGCCCACCTCTGGCCATATCTATCTAAAAGGCGTCAAACCTTCTCCTGATACGAAACGAATCGTTTCCTATCTGCCAGATACGACTTATCTAAGCGACAGCTCTAAAGTAATCGAAGCTGTAAAATATTTCCAAGATTTTTATGATAATTTTGACAGCGCGAAAGCCATGCAGCTTCTAAAGGATCTTCATATCGATCCTCAAGCGCGCATCGGAAGCCTTTCAAAAGGAAACAAGGAAAAAATGCAGCTCATTTTGGTCATGAGCCGCCATGCGGAACTGTATATCCTAGACGAGCCTATCGGTGGTGTTGATCCGGCTGCTCGTGACTATATCCTGCAGACCATCATCCAAAACCGCACGCCTCAGTCTTCTGTCATCATTTCCACCCACTTGATTGCAGATATTGAGCCTATCTTGGATGAAGTAATCCTGATTAACCAAGGTCAGATTCTTTTGCATGAAAATGCTAATCAGCTGCGTCAACAGTACAATCAATCCATTGATAATCTCTTCCGCAGCCAGTTTCGCTTTTATTAGGAGGTCTTCATTATATGTTCGGAAAACTCTTTAAATACGACTTTAAGTCTAATTACAAATGGTACTGTATCACCTTTGCCATTCTTCTCACTCTATCTATCTTGATGGGATTTATAACTGGCAGCAGCTTGAGACCTGAGGTCATGGAACGCTATAGTGACTACCCAATGGCTACTAGTGGTGTTATTGTCACTTTATACCTACTCTTCCTCTTGCTTTTTTCTGCATCCTGCGCTGTCTTTCTGTCCAATACCATCATTATCATCCGTCGATTTTATAAAAATGTTTTTGGGCGAGAAGGCTACCTGACTTGGACCTTGCCGGTTACGCCGCATCAGATTCTTCTGTCTAAGCTTCTTTCCGCATTTGTTTGGACTCTCTTGTGTATGCTGACCATGTTTATTAGCGGCCTTGTCATTTTTGGCATTGCCCTCCCTATTACCGGCTATTCATTTAATGATTTTTTTAAATATATTGGCGAAATCCCAGATTTATGGCTTTGGATTGTCAAATACGGCTTCCTTAATCTCCTCCAAATCCTTTCTGGTATCCTCTTCTTTTATCTAGCAATCTCAGTCGGACAGCTATTTAAGAAGAATCGGATTATGATGGCTGTGCTTTTCGGATTTTTGATTTGGAGTGTTCTGGCGGTCCTGTCAATCTTCTTACCTAGTCTCTTCAATCCGTATGGCCTATTTGCTCCATACGATTATAGTTACTCCGCTACGGATTTTGAAATGATGCTAGACCTCTCTCTGATTATCCAAATTGTCTTTGAGCTCGTGAAAGTTTTTGGTTTCTATTTTACCATCTATTTCATCGTGAAAAAGAAGCTAAATCTTCAATAAGCAAAACGAGGTTGAAACAAAATGTTTCAACCTCGTTTATTTTTACTTCAGAATAATGGCTGCCACGATGGGGCTGACCAGAACGTACATGAGCCCAGTCACGCCAATCGCCAGTCCTGCCATAGCTCCTGCGACCTGACCGTATTTAAAGGCGGTTCCCGTTCCTACCGCATGGCCGGTTCCCCCTAAAGCTAGACCGATAGCTACTGGATCTGTGATTTTTAAGAGCTTAAGAAGCGTTGGCCCTAAAACACTGGTCAGAATGCCCGTCGCAACCACCACAACTAATGTCACAGTAGCAAGCCCTTGCAGCTTGTCTGTGATACCGACAGCCATGGCCGTTGTGACAGATTTCGGAAAAAGAGAAACAGCCAGAAAGAAATTCATGCCGAAAAACTTAGCCAACAGAGCAGTAAAGCTAGTATTGACTACAACCGCCGCAAAGGTCCCAATCAAAATACTGCGCGCATGGTGCTTCATCAAATGAAAAGTCTTGTAAAGCGGAATCCCCAAAGCAACCGTAGATGGCACAATTAGATTGTTTAAATAGGAGCCGCCGACATAGTAATCCTTGTAGGAAATACCAGATAGTTTCAAAAAAGCAATGACCAAAACTGCTGCAATCAGCAAAGGAGTTGTCAAGGGATGAGGAAATCTACGAAAAATCAATAGGCCGAACAGATAGGCCAAGATAGACAAGGCAAGGCCAAAGAGAGGGTTGCTCCATAAATCAGACATTGCTGGCGTCTCCTTCCTCATAATCTCCTTCAAAACGAGTCTTAATCAGCTGCACCACAACTGCAATCACGCAGACATTAAGCACAATTGCTCCTAAAACAATCAAAATAATTGGCAGCAGATAAGGCGCAATGACCTGAAATTTATCCATGATACCAACTGCAGGAGGCAGAAAAAGGATGGTCATATTTGCCAAGAGAAAATTGCCAACCATACTGATATGACGTAGGCGCAGGAGCTTGAACTGCAGAGCCAAAAACAGCAAGACTAAACCAATGATACTGCCTGGAACAGGCAGGTGGAAAACACTTGAAATCCCTTCTCCAACGAGGGAAATCATAAAAATAATCATCAACTGAACATATAATTTCATACCAAACCTCCATCACTTGTATATCCAGTTTACTCCTTTTCAGAAAAATATCAAGGTGCTTTCAGAAATTAAAACCTTTACATCCAAAATTTGCTTATAAAAATTCCCTCTATTGTCTGCAATAGAGGGTCTTTCTTATTTAGCAGTCGTCTGAATAGCTTCCTAAACAGATTCTAGAGGTATTGAATCATAAAGAAAATCATGAGCACAATCAGGGAAAGGCTTGCCAAAAGAACTAGGATTTTCTTTGCGAGGTGGGTTTCCCAGTAGCCTGACTTGCCGATTGATGTATTGGTGTCTCTATAAAATTGCTGGCTCTCTCTGGGAAGAAGACTAACCAGCAAAATCAAGACAAGGGCAGCTACAATGGTAAGTGTAATCAATATTGTTTGCATTTTATTTCCTCAAGGCTCCAATCAATGTAAAAATCAAGCCAATCAAGATCATCAAGCCCAAAGCGATGACAAAGGCCTTGTTGAGATTTTCACCCAAGCTAGCCTTTTCTTTCTTGGGCTTGCCATGCTTGAGCTCATCTAACCGTCCCTCAATATCCTTATGAAATAAATCTTTTTTAGCCATGCTGACCTCCTAACAAGCTTTGGAGAGTCTCCTGATAAAGACTGACGGGTACATCATTGGCATGTCGGCCTTGAGCTTGCAAGGCTGACCGCATCTGCTCAACACCAGATAAGGCTTTTTCCAGAGTTGATGCTAGCTGAGCAGGCTGGCTGCTGTCAAAAATATGCTGTTGGGCAATGTAGTGCCTATCATGCAGGGTCTGCTCAAAGCCTAGAATCAAGAGATTGTTCTCAAAAGCCTTGCGCACTGCCTGCAGGACCTGACCGCCGTGATTGATATCCAGATAAATGTCCGATTCCAAGTAGAGCTGCTCAATTTGCTTGAGACTGGCATTTTGATAAAGGACGACATTCTTATAGGACAGCATAGACAAGAGCTTAGGTGACATTTCCGTAAGGGCAGCAATACGAAAGACTAGCTGCGGCAGGGACTGAACCAAGGTCTCTAAGCCTTCAATCTGATCCGAATGGGTCAGGATTAAGGCATCTTTTCGTAGATAGTTGTCCCGCTTGAAATCGTAATGATAGCCCAGATGCAGGAACTTCTGCTGCTGGTCAGCTGCAGCCAGAGTCTTGGCCTTTTCATAAGTTGCCAAGTCTGGAATGACAATGGTCTGCGTCCGCAGCTGACTATTTTCCAGAATCAGCTGCATATTGCCGGGCAGCTCGTCATACAGAGGTTCCTGCCAAAAGAGAATATCCTGCCCAGCTCGACCTGTCAAGCTGTGGGAAACTAGGAAAGAATAAGCCAGCGAATTAAAGAGAATGTGATCCAAATCAAAGTCTAGCCGCTCTAAAAAGAAACGGATAAAATCCACTCGGCTTTTAAAAATTCGCAAGGGCTCTTGGTCCAGAGTCAGGATGATGTCACCAGTGGCGTGATTTTCCACGATACGCTCCTGACCATCTGTGCTATAGTAGGTTGTGTTGAAAGCCTCTTGGCCTGATTTATAGGCTGTTTTTGCAAAGCAGCGGCCTTGCTTATTATAGCGCTCACTCAGTCGGAGCTGGCCTTTTTTATCCAGCCAGTCCACCTGTTTGACCAGCCGGCCCTTGGCCTGACTGGCATAGTGAATCCGTGCTCTCTCTTCTCCCATGTCACTGACACGCGCCGACTGATGGTCGCCTGTGATTTCCCAGAAAGGGGGCGCTGGTACTTGATTGAAAAAGAGCGGGTGGTCTACTCCCTCTTCATCCCCTAAAAAATAAGTATAGGGGGAGATCATGTCGTCCGGCAGAAAGCCATTGGCCTCAATGACAATGGTCGGACAGTCATAGCCAGCTGCAAGGAGGGAATCATGCAGATCCTGGGTTTCCTGATTGTAATAATCAAAGAGCTGAATCATCTCTGACCTCCTTTAAAAGCTGGGACCAAGCCGCTTCAACCCGGCTGGTCAAATAATTCTTGGCCACTTGATAAGAGTGTTGGCTCATCTCCTGCTGGCGTCCTTGGCTAAAGAGAGCTACTATTTTCTCCACAAAAGCAGCAATAATCTGGTCCTCGACCTGATTGGAACTGACCGGTATCAGATAACCATTTTTACCATCATCGATAAAAGTCTGATTGCCATAGCGGACATCAAAACCAATGAGGGGCAGACCTGATCCGACCGCTTCCATGAGCGTTAGACCAAAGCCTTCGCTGGTTGAAGCTGTCAGATAAAGCTCATAGCCTGCATAAATCTGACTCAAATCTGCGTGCCCTTTGAGCCGAATGTAGTCCTGAGCTCCTGCTTCCTCAATCCTGCGTCGCAGCTTCTCCTCTTCGCCCCCCTTACCGTAAATATCCAGAGTCAGCTCAGGCAGCTGGGCATGGGCTTGGACAGTCGCTGCTACTAGCCAGTCGATATGCTTTTCTGTAGCTAGACGCGAAGCCGTAATCATAGAAAAAGGCTTGCGAGGCTCTTCTGGATAAGTCAGCTGGTCGAGACTCCCCACCGGTATGGTGACAATCTTGGGATGCTTGTCTGTGTAATGCTGGAACTGCTGCTCTAGAATCGCTTTCTGAGCCTCTGTTGCCACGATGAAGAAGTCCACCTTGTCTGCATTGGTAAACTGGTAGTCATAGAAATTATTCCAGAGAATGTAGTCGTCGCTGCTGGCATTTTCACTGAAATGCTCCGCATGGACCACTACTCCCAGCTTAGCCTTCTGGCTCTCCTCAAAGACAACCTGACCAATCCCTGTCTCCCTATCCAAGATGACAACATCATCAGCCTGCAGCTGCAAACACTGGAGAAAATAGCGGACTAGCTCAGCCTTGGAATAGAAAATCCGGTCTGGAAAGCGATAGAGCTCTTCCTGACCATCCTCTATCAGCATGTCATAGGCTACACTGCCGTCTTCATGGTAGAAACGGCGCTGGTAGAGAGTTGCGGCGTCATTGTGGGGTGCGAAGTACTCACTGGCATAGCGGACATAGGAGAAATAATCCTTGCGAATCAATCTCCCCCGCGAGACATACTCCACATGCTCCACAAAGTCCTGGTCTTCCTGCCGCAGATAGCAAGTGATAAACTGATCATCCTGCGGGTAGAAATAGCGGACAATCTTGCCCTCTCTCTCTGAGCGCTCCGGCTGACCAGCGACTTGAGCCAGCACCTGGTCCAGCGTCACCGTCGTTGGTGCAATCTTGATATCAGTAAAATAGTTATAAAGCCAGATAACTTCCTCATCCAGAAAACCAATATTTTCCGTCAGATGCTGAATATTATCCGCTAAAATCATATCCATAAAGATAAACTTAGCCGGCTGCTGGATCCTGCGCAGAAGCTGGGCCCGATAAGCTTGGGCGTATTCTACACCGCTGCTGGCCCAGCCAATGCCTAAGTTGATGTTATATACTGTCATATTCTCCTCGTCTTACGGGAAGTACATGATGACTTCTCCTTTAGGGTTGAGTGCCAATTCACTCATCAAAAGATTCTTGACAATCTGCTGTTTCATGCGCTCCTTCATATATTCAAAGCCATCGTAAGCCTCTTGATAATATTCTACCAGAGGATTTTTCATAGAGAAATGCTGACCGCTCAAGGCCGTCTTGAGTTGCTGCAGATAGTCCACCTGCTCGACCCAGTTCTCATCAATAGCCTTGAGAACGGACACCCGCTGAAAATGGGTGAATAGCTTGTCAGACTTGAGATAGGCTTTCTTTGCCTGCAATTCCTGCTCGGCAATATCCTGCAAGAGCTCTGCAATTTTCTCCGGCGAATAAATATCGAAATCATAAGGAATACGCTCAGCATGATAGCTGAAATGGTCTAAGATAAAGCGATAGAGGTCTGCCCGTGTCCCATAAGATTGCTCATAGGCCGCCTGATGAATAACCTGACTGAGGACACGGCTGATTTCTTCATCGATCCGCTCCTCAGCTTGAATCAGGCGATTGCGCTCAGCATAGGTAATCTCCCGCTGAATCTTCATACACTGGGCATATTCCAGGGTCATCCGACGGGACATCTTGGCGCTGCTTTCGCTAGCTCTCTGAGCCTTAGCCACTAAGCGTCTAAAGCGGCGCTGTCCCAACTGGACTGGATGCTGCTGAACTTCTTCAGTAGAGTAGTCCTTGTAGAACTTCTTGAGCCAGTCCGGCCCCCACTTCCTAAGCAGGTCATCTTCCAGTGAGATGAAAAACTTACTAATCCCCGGATCACCTTGGCGGCCAGAACGGCCACGAATCTGTAGGTCAATCCGCTGGTTCTCCATCCGCTCAGTACCAATCACCACGAGACCGCCCAAATCTGCAACACCCGGTCCTAATTTTATATCCGTACCACGGCCGGCCATGGATGTAGCCACCGTCACCGCACCTTTCTGCCCAGACTCAGCGATGATTTGAGCCTCACGGGCAGCATTGTTGGCATTGAGCAGGTTGTGGGGGATGCCTTCTCTCAGCAGTAGGGAAGAGTAAATCTCTGACATCTCAACTGAGCCAGTAAAAATCAAGAGCGGATTGCCTTGGGCATGGTAGTGCTTGACCTCGTCCAGAGAAGCAAAAACTTTTTCTGGCAGGGTCTGGTAAAGCTGGTCTGGCAAATCCTGTCTAATAACTGGCTGGTTGGTCGGGATCTTGATGACAGACATGGAGTAAGTCTCCATAAACTCGTTCTCCACCACCTTGCCGGTTCCAGTCATACCAGAGATTTTCCGGAAGAGCCGGAAGAGATTCTGATAGGTAATGGAAGCCATGGCTCGCGTTTCCTCTGTCAGCTTGACATGCTCCTTGGCCTCAATGGCCTGGTGCTGACCTCCCTGAAGCCGGGTCATTTCCAGCAGACGTCCGGTTGAGCGATCCAAAAGTACGACCTCAGCTTCTTTCTCACCCTGTCGGACAACGTAGTCCTTGTCCTTCTTGTAGAGCTTGTGGGCCCGCAAGGCTAGATTGAGGTGGCGGACTAACTCTTGATTTTCCTTGGAGAAAAGATGCTCCAAGTCAAGAAAAGACTCTGCTGCCAGAATACCTTTTGATGTCAGCCAGACTTCATTTTTCTCGTCATCGTAGTGATAATCCCCTTCTTCTTTCAAAGTCGTAATGAAGGTATCCATGATACCATAGAAGTTTGACTGAACTCGAGGAGCACCAGAGATAACCAAAGGTACCTGAGCGCTGTCTAAGAGGATGGAGTCAATCTCGTCTATGATGACATAGTTGAAAGGACTAAGATATTGGCTATCCTTATTCTCTGCTAGATTTTCAATCAGATAGTCAAAGCCCAAGGCACTATTGGTCGTATAGACAATATCCGCCTGGTAAATTAGCCGCTTCTGCTTGGGAGTTAAATTTTCAGCCTCATCAGCTACCACCGCTGCCTCAATAGTCAGCCCCAGAAAACGATAGACCTGCCCCATTTCCTGAGCATCCCGCAGAGCCAGATAGGTATTGGTAGTCACCAACATAGCTCCTTGTCCAGAAAGGGCATTGAGGTAGAGCGGCATGGTAGCCGTCAAAGTCTTTCCCTCTCCCGTAGCCATCTCAGCGACATTGCCTTCATGGAGAACAATCGCCCCCATAACCTGAACATCGTAGGGAAACATGCCCAGCACCCGCTTGTCCGCTTCCCGCACCACAGCATAAGCCTCCGGCAGTATGTCGTCTAAAGTCTCACCTGCGGCCAGTCTCTCCTTAAATTCCTGAGTTTTCTTTCGCAGACCAGCGTCAGATAGGCCGGCCATTTCTGACTCAAAGCTCTTGACTTTGGCTAAGATTTTCTTTAAGCGCTGAATTTGAAAATGATTTTTAATCATCAGACTCCTCTATGATTTGGTCAATGTTTAGGCAATGAAACTCTAAGGACTCAACTCCTGCACTCAGCAGCTGAACCTTATAGCTATAGGCTTCCTTTGGGTAGGTAAAGATCATACTCTCCGAGCGCTCCACTTGATTGCTGATTTCTTTATCATAGCGGTCAAAGAAGATGATTTTCAGAAAGACGCTGGATTCAGGATAGGTGGTCATATCTCTAGACAGGCAATAGCGAGCTCCCTTTTTGAGCAAGGGGAGAGCAGGTACCTGCCGGTCTCGTTGATAGTTCCATTTGGAAGACCATTCATGGATGGTCTGGCCAGAAGCCATTAGTTTATTTTCAAAAAATACATGTGAAGGGGAATGAATAATAAGGGTAGTGCCGTAGAGATAGGTAAAGTCAGTCATTTTACCAGCTGCCGAAACCCCTCTCAGCTCTCCCCAATAAATGCCCTTTCTTTTTTGAATCTTCATTTCTTTCTCCCAAATTCCTTTTCCAATATCATTCGATAATAATTCATAAACCAAGACACAGACACAGCTAAGTCGTCATTATGGCGTCCAGGGACACCTCTGCTAATCAGCTTGGCCTCAGTCAGATGAAGAGCTGCCACCAGGTCCTCATAGGCCGTCGGATCATAGTCCTCTTCTCTCATATAGGCGATACCAAAGGTCGTACGGCTGAAATCAGCCTTCTCAAACTTTCGCCAGTAACGTTGATTCAACTCCTCTACATGCTCCTGATCTTTGCCACCCGTGTGACGGTGAAGGACATCTAGAGCCGTCGGAAAGACCTCGGGCAGGCGTAAACGACCACGTTGGGCAATAGTTCCTAGATTTCCCAAGGGCTTGGACAAAACGATAGCTCGCGGACGAAACTCCGAACCGTAATAAACCGCACCGTAGGTCCCCATTGACATGCCCGATAGGATCAAATCCCGCTCGGTAAAGCCCAAAAAGTCCAAATGCTCTTGGATAATCTTATGAATACTGCTCTCCAGCTCCTGGCTGCCCAGATAAAACATACCACCATCCACGCGCGGATCAGAAAACAAGAGAAAAGGACAGCCCAAACTGCGCATCATCCCAAAGCCCTCAAAGCCTTCCGCCCGACGGTAACCAGAGAAATAAACAGCCAAAGGCGGCTTCAAATCACCCGGATAAAAGAAGTAATTAATCTCCTGACGGTGGCTATCACGAAAAATCTTTCCACCCAGAACATACTTGCCAAACTCAAAGCGGGTCAGACGCTGATGCAGAGCACCGACCTGAATTTGTCCCTCACCTCTAGCTTCCAGACTGACGCCCAGATAGGAAGTAAAGTCATTGTCCAGAACCATGGATTCCCGCATGTCCTCTTCTGTGAAAATAGTCTCGCGAGCAATATCTGCAGTCGAGCCTTCCTGGATATTATAGAGGCGCAGCCGCAGCTCACAGCTGCCTGACTTTTCATATTCAAGCCAAAGTTCAACTGGATTGAACTTGTTGGCTATAATATTGTATTTCCAAGACAGGATTGGCTGAAAGTCCTGACCAAAGTCACCTTCCAGCTCTAGATTTTCATAGCCATTGTAGCAAATCTTCCCGCGAAATCCGGGGCTAACCACCATATCAAGCGGTGTCATCTTATCCCCATATTGTCCGGAAAAGAGAGCCATGGACAGCTTGCGAACCAGGTCAGCTCGATCGCTCATATCCGTTGGCTGAGCGCAGTGACGCTTGAGGAAGTACTCAATATCCGCTTCCTGGGTTTCCTGTTCCTGATCATAGAAAACAGTATAAGGAATAATCTTGGCCTCAATCATAAACAAATCTGGGATCCGACGCAAATCGTCTACCAGAATCGCATCAAACTTGACAATCTTATCCATTTCCATGACCTTTTTGATAGCCAGATTGGAGTTGGGAAAGAAATAATACCAGTTCATATTGTCTGGAATAGCAAGCTCCTTGCTCCAGTCGCTTGAGCCAATCTGTAAGATTTTCAGCTTATTTTGCATTCTCAGCCTCCTTGAGCCACTTCTCCCACCGGCCAATCAGCTCCAGACCAGTATTATGATGGATTTTTTCAATGGAATAAATCAGGGCCTGGTTCCAATTTTTCAAACCTTCCAAATAATAGTCTGCAGCAGTCGGTAGATCAGAAATAGAATCCAAGATATAGCCATTTTGCAGATGGGTCACATAGTCCGAACCCACCAGATTGATCTGCGGAATCCCAGCAGAAATCCCAGCAATCTGCGTATAGAGATTGGGCTGCTCACTCAGGTCAATGATTAATCGTGTATCATCCAGCTCCTGAATCAAGCTGAGCTCGTCCGTAATATTCTTAATGGTGAAACGGAGGTCCTGCTCCTGATTTTCCAGCAGGGCATTCTCAGCCTGCTCACTGCGCCGGTAGTTCTTGACAAATTCATACCAGTTCAGATACTCGTCAATCACCTCCTGCACCTTGGTCTCCACCTTTTGGATTCCTTCCTGCCAGGCATTGTAAACACCGATAGTCAGCTCCGTATCCGGATGCTTGGCCACATAGTGGAGAACCTTGAAGATGGCATAGTCATTAAGCCCTTCTTCCAGATTAATCTGATAAAAAATCTTGGATTCGCGGCGGCGTTGGCTCTTGCCCAGCTGCAGACGGGTATCAAAAGGCGACAAATAGTGCACCTTCTGAGCCTGTCTAGGCAGATAGCGCTGAATAGCCTTCTTGAAATCCATACGATCAGTCAAGACTAAATTCGCCTGCTGCAAATCTGCATCTAGAGCTGGCCAATCTATTGTATGATTGCGCTCGTGGAAAAAACTGAGAATGACTTGAACTTGCTGGGGCAACAAGCGCAAAATGGCTTGAGTGTATAAGGGATGTGTTGCCAGGACGAAACGGCTTTCCTCTCCTGCATTGCGCTCGATATAGTGGCCTAATTTCTCCAAGATTAAGTCCGGCATGCGGTCATACTCCAGCTTATCAAAGTCCAGTAAGTAAGCAGGATTGACCTCTACCCGGCAGTCGTCAGGCTTCAGATGCTCACGAATCCGCCAGTCACCATCCGGCTGTAGGTAGTCCTGATACAGGGGCTGTTCTTCTTCATAATAGGTGATACTGGAGACAAAGCCCCGATCATCAAAGATATAAAACTTCTCCAGCTGGTCATCCTTGAAAAACTTGATGAAACTGATAAAGCCTTCTACTCCAAACTCGACATGGGCATAGAGCTGTCCCTGCCTGCGGACCATGATTAGAAAAGGCGTATAAACAAACTCACAGTCGGGCTCCCAGTCCAGATCCTTGATTTGCAAGACCTGCATTTCTTTAGACTGGATTCCCTGAATCTCATCAAAGACCGAGTAATAGTCCGTCTCAAAAATATCCTGCCGATGCAAGAGGTAACGGGCATGTGGCATATAGGCAGGCAAAAGCAGCTGGACTGGCAGATTTTCACTTTGGAAAATCCGAATCTGATGAATAGAGTCATCAAACTCCAGTCGCTGCATGGAGCGGTACCAAGGGACAATATCCCGGTGCCAAACCCGATCCCCACTGCCACTCCATGAAGGAATAAAGTAATACATAGTTTCTCCTACAACAATGAACGATAACGGTCATTCAGCGTCAAGGCCTCCACCTCGTCCTTAATAGAAAAGACCATCCCGATAAAAATCATAAAAATCCCCGGAATCATACTGAGCCGCAGATAGCGAATGTCCAGAAGGACCACCATCATAGGCAGACCAGAAATCAGGATCAGATAGAAAGCACCCACTAGTGCAAAATAGGTCACCAAACCATTGATATAGCGACGGGTTGCTCCTCCCGGATAAACATTTTCAATATACTCTCCACTCTTTTGCATCCGCTCAGCAATCTGGTCGCCGCTGATATTGATAAAGGCGAAGGCCAGTGCCAGGATGAAAATAGTCAGCAGATAGAGGATAAACCAAGCTGGACTTCCCATAGACAGCGCTTCTATCCACTGCTCAATCAGTTGATTGTCCGGCTGGAGAAAGTGGATAATCAAAAGGAAATACTGGGGAATACTGACCAAGGTCATAGCGTACATAATCGGCATCCCACCAGCAGGATTAAGACGAATATCCAGATAAGAGTATTTCTTAAAACGGTTATGGATATTGATCTTATTGACTGGAATTCGGTACTTAGACCGCTCAACTGTAACAGCCAGATAGAGAAAGACTAGGCTGAAAACCAGCATCAAGGCCAGCCAAAGTGAAGAAATCTTCAGCTCCTGAATGGAGTTCCAAATATCCTGCGGAATGTAGGCAATCATGCTGGCCATGACAATCATGATGGAGCCACCCAATCCCATGGCAGCATTCAAATCCGTCAGCCAGATAAGAAAGTAGGTCCCAGCCATCAAGACCAAGGTATCTAAGACCATAATCGTAGTCATATCCACCCCACCTGCTTCTTGCAGTGGCAGGTTTAGGACCAGTGCCACGGACTGAATCAAGGCAATGACCAAGGTCAGTAGCATCCGCCGCCTTTCCTGCACTTCCAGAGGGAGCTTACTCAAGCCTAGGCGCTTGGACACAGCAAACATCTGCCAGATCAGCATAGAGGACATCCAAGGAGACAGGCCGACAGAAAAGAGCGACATACTGCGCAGATTTCCCCCCATCAGGGCTGTCGCATAGTTCAAGGTCGTAGAGGTTCCGTCCATGGCGGCTGCCTTACTCATATCGATGAAAGGCAGGGTCAACTTACTTCCCAGAATATAAATAAATACAAAAAGTAAGGTCCAAAGAAACTTTTTGAGAATAAGTGGTTTAAAAAATGACTTCACTCTGACTCCTTATGATGATGGCTCGAGAATTTTAAAACAAGACTTCCATCACCGCATCTATTAACACTTTTTTACTGAAATAGCCTTCCTTGAGCAGGTAAGAAAACTTTCTAACTCGTTCAACTATAGCTTGGTATTCTTCTTCGGTCAGCATCTCAACAATACGGCTGGCCTCTTCCAGACTGTCTACGACAAAGCCCAGACCACGCTCGCGAATCAGCTCTGCATTGGACAGATAAGAAGGGACGATGACTGGAATCCCAGCTGCCAGATAGGTGGCAGACTTATGAGAGATATTGAGACCATAGTATTCCGGCTCGTCTGCTGGATTTTCCTCAACCCCCCAGACCAGACCCAGACCGCCCTTGGACAGCTCCAAGAGCAACTCTGGCCGGCTGACCCAGCCACGATAGCTGACATTGGCCTCTGGATTTGACTCTTCCTCAGGCGAAAAAATCTCCAGCGGCGTAGCATAAGACCAATTGATCAGATGTGGAAAACGCTCCACACTTCCGGCAAAATACAGCTTAGGTGCAAACTGAGGCTGGTGCAGGGGCAGATCATAGGGATGATCCCACATGCGCTGGACCAAAATCTTGTCCACAGTCAGCCCCTCTGCTAGAAGTTTGTCCCGCATCTGCTCAGAAGGAACGATGACTGCATCTGACTGATTGTACATATCGATATACTCCGGCATCAGATAGTAGTTTGACGGGAACATCAGCGGCGGCACATCATGGATAAAGGTAATCAGCTTGGCCTGCAAAATCTTGAGCTTGCTGATAAAGGCCTGGTCAAACTCCCGGCCATTCCAAGTCGGCGACTGATAGATAACCACATCGCCATAGCCCACACTGGCCATAATGCCGTCCAGACGACGACTGAGCTCCGACTGGCTGTCACTGTATATATCGTAAAAGTAAAAACTCAGTTCATTGAAGCCCAGCTGCTTGGCGAGCTTGGTCACATCATTCTGGGCAATCAAGGCCGTACTCTGGCCAGACATACCGTATAGATTGGTAATATTAACTTTCATATTCTTTTTCTAATCTTCATTCCTGAGCCAGATTGGCAACAATCTGACTGTCATAAGCTTGGTCGTCTCTAAACTCAATATCCTGATCAAAGTTATGCTCAGCCGTATGCTTGTGCGACAGCTTGACCTTGTGCGTAGCTCCCATCTGGAACCATTCATACTCTGAGTCAATATGCCCAATATCCAGCGCTCGATAACCTTCCTGAACCAGATCATAGACCAAGACCTTGGCCGTCGGACCCAGCATGGTCAAAATCAGACGATTATCCGCATGCTCTCGAACAGCCTGCTTGATGGACTCCAGCTTGCTAAAGGCATTGCGCGAAGGACAGATAATTCGCTTGATGGACCTAGCCCCATCAAAGAGGTCATTGCCCACACCAGAGCGGGAAGTCAAGCCCTCTACGATCAAGAGGTCCTTGTCCTGCCATAGCTGCTTAAGCTTTGCAAAATAGCCCGCAGACGGTGTTTTATCTTCCAGGTCGATATAAGGACGGGAAATAAAGGTCGATCCGTACCAAGATGCTCGGCAAATATTTTTATATTTCTCAAGAAAATGTGGCAAATGATTTAGACTCCAGAAATTCTGGGCATCGATGGAATAGCGCTCTAGCCCTGCAAAGACATCGGGCAGACAAATCATCAAACGCTCATCGCTTTCCATAGACATAATCTCTCTCAAGCGCGCTGACAGTTCTGGATCGTATTCCTGATAAACGATACTACGGCCCGCAACCAAATCCATCTCCCCATCTCCAAAGCGAACTACTGAAGCACCTTTCTCCAAGAGATAATCCAGCGATTGGTCAATAGAGAGTACAGAAATCTGCCGCTCCTCAGGCTCGGCCAAGGCTAGTTTCTCAATAGCCTGCACCATGGCTTCAGGATTATCAGCTGGAAAGACTTCCTGCCCCTGCTGGCCATGGACTGTACTATCAAAGGCAAAGACCGGCTTGCCAGCAGACTTAAAGCGAGCAATAATATCCCCTACCTCATCACCAGCATTGATATCCAGTAGCAGCTGAGACTTGGTTTCCAGCGACTCCAAGAGAGCCGGAATGCCCGCTATATCTGAACTGACGTTGACATTAGGATACTGGAGCAGACGCGTGATTGGCTCTGCTACCACTACCGGTGCAGCGATGTAGAAATGACAGGCAGGCAGGGCTTGAATCAGATAGTTGATATGCATCAGGTCACAAGAGTAGGTGTAGACTAGACAGGACAGACTTGAGCCCTCTTCCCCCTCCACCATCTTTTGAGTCAGGGCTCCGACTGGCTTCTGCATATCCGACCAAACCAGTCTCTGATAGAACCACCAGACCTCACGATAGATTGACTGAGTGTACTCTTTCCACGGCTTGCGCTCGGTCAGATAGTGAATCACAGGCGGATAGAGACCTTTTTCAGGTTCATAGTCCGAAAAGGTCGTGTGCAGCGTAATGCAGTTATAAGCAAAAGGCAGCTCCATCCAGCGATTTTCAAAGAGCATATTGAGAATGCTTTGGTCACCAGACGGTACCTTGTCATGCCATTCATTGGTCAATTCAATCAAACGTTGGCGAATATTTTCTTGCTTCCAAAGGGCATTATTGATTAATAAGAAACCGGCATTAAAGATATGCTGATGAAAATACACTTGCCCACCCAGATCCTTGACCGCAGCAAGTGGTGCATCTCCAAGTTCTGTTTCAAATAGGGAGCTTAAATCCCGCGTGACAACGATATCGCAATCCAAATACAAAGCCTTGTCTTCCTCGACAAAATCCGCTACAAAATAGCGCAGGAAAACTGTATAACTAATATCCGTTTTAAAATTTGATACCAGCGAAGCAGACACCCGAGCATTGACAATCTGGCAGTCCAGCTTGGCCAGTCTCTTTTGCATGCTGACAAACCACTCTGTCGGAAAGTCACTGTTGATGACATAAAACTTGATAAAGCGATTGTGGCAGACGATGGACTTAATGGTGGTTAAGACCTGCTCACTATAGGCAGCATTAGCCGCCAGCACCACAGCCCGAAAGGCTTGCGGCTTCTCTTTTTTCATCAGACTGCGCAGCTTTTCCACCATCTCCTGTGGATTTTCATGCGGATAGACCAGCTCTTCCTTTTCATTTTTCTTAGTATTGTCAAAAGCCAGGACTGGCTTGCCAAGTGCCTTGAAACGACTGCTCAGTTCATAGTGCTCGCTTCCATGGTGAATATCCAAATAGACCTGGCACTTATCAATGAGCTCATCCAGAACTGCATGAATAACCTGCGGATAAAGATGGATGTTCTCATACTGGTTCAAAGATTGCAGATAAGCTCCCATCTCTGTGTAACAGGCGATGTGAAAATCAACCCTAGGCAAGGACTGGACTAAAAACTCTATCTGCTCTAACTCCTGTACATCTGTCAGGAGCATGCAGTTCAGAGCTGCCTTCTCCCAACGGTCCGGCATCTCAAACTCTCCCCGATGATGGGCTAAAATCTCCTCTAGACTCAAGGCCTGAAAGTCCCACCAAAGCTGACGGTAGCGATAGCTAACTTCCGAGTTCCAAGGCTTGCGAAAGGTCGTATAGTGGATAATCAGAGGTTCCTGATCCAGCTCAAAATGGCCATTCCAGCCGCTGTAAAAGGCCACCAAGTCATGGCCTACCTGCAAATTGTAAATCTTATCCAAGGGCAGCCAATCCTGAGCCAGCACATGATTTAAAACTGTCTGATCGCCGTTAAAATCCTCCATCTGGCCAGACTGGACCAAGCCCATGATGCGGTCCGTTTCCTTGATAAAGCTCTCCTGCAGCTCCCTTTCTTTCCAAGCTCGATTATCAATTAGCAGAACGCCAGCATTAAAGCCATAACCTCCGGCATCTCCAACTGCGGCCACAAGCTTGCCTTCTAGAGGAATATCAAATAAAGGCTGCAAATCTCTATTGACCACCAGATCGCTATCCAGATAAAGGACTCGCCCCTCAGCAACAAACTGTGGAATAAAATAGCGAGCATAGGTAGCTGAGCTGATATGGTCCTGAGTCAGCCACTCTGGACTGATAGTCACTTGGTCCAAGCTGATATTGACTAATTCACTGTCCAGCTGCTCGACCAGCTCATTAAAATCACGAAACCATTCGTCGCTCAATCCCTGATTGAAAACATAGATTTTTACATTTTTATTGTAATATAAAATCGACTTAATTGTAGTCGAAACTTGCTCCTGATAGGCCTGATCACCAACCAAAACAATCGTTTTCATTTCTTCCCTTACTCTTTCATTTCATAAACTCTAAAACATCATTTCTATACTTGATATTATATAAAATATTGTCCAAAAAATCTATATTCTCAAGGACTTTCCTGCAGAATAAAGGACACTTTTTTCTACTAAATTGTCAAAAAAACAGGAAGTTGTCAAAACTTCCTGTTTCTATTGCCTCTCGGTTTCTTTTTACTAATTCCTAGTCTAGGATTTTAGGAAGCAAGCGCCAGAAATAATCAAGTTATTTCCTTTACAACTTGCTCTGCCCATCACTTCCACAGCTCACTAATTGAGTGAACTTTCGACGGACTAAAAGATAAACTGATCGGCTCTATTTACTGCTACTCCTCAGAGTCGCTTTTCTTTTTACGTCTCTTGAAGGCCAAGCCCAATGCTCCTAAGCCCAGAGCCAGGATGGAAGCCTTGCTCTCCGTTTCCCCTGTCTGTGGCAGACGACCTCTGGAAATCAGATCCAGCTCAGACTGTCTTGCTGAAGCGGATAGACTTTCAGATGTGCTCTGACTAGCTGACAGGCTCGTAGACAGGCTTTCTGATACAGACTGACTGACACGGGCAAGCTCGCTGAGGCTGACCGCTACTGACAGTGACTCGCTAGTAGAAAGGCTGAGTGAATAGAATTCCTTCTCATGAACCAGATCCAGCTGACTATGCAAGACTGAGGTGCTGGTGCTTACTGAGGTAGACTCACTTATTGACTGAGAATCGCTAATCGAAGCACTTTCCGAACCAGACAGGCTAGCCGAAGTACTTGCGGATTCTGAAGCACTTACTGAAGCGGATATACTTGCCAACGCTAAAGCAGATGCACTTGCTGACGCGGATGTGCTTGCACTCACTGAGGCACTCGTTGAGGCGGACTCGCTCGCACTTACAGACGCACTCGTTGATGCAGACGTACTTGCTGATACTGATGCGCTCGTTGAAGCTGATGTACTTGCACTCACTGACGCGCTAGTCGACGCGGACGTGCTGGCAGATACAGACGCATTGGTCGATGCTGAAGCACTTGCGCTTACGGATGCACTCGTCGACGCTGATTCACTCGCTTTCGCAGATGAGCTAGTTGAAGCAGACTCACTTGCACTCACTGACGCGCTAGTCGACGCGGACGTGCTGGCAGACACAGATGTACTGGTTGAAGCGGACGTACTTGCAGAAACTGACGCGCTGGTGGACGCTGACATGCTTGCTGATACTGATGCGCTCGTTGAAGCTGATGTACTTGCACTCACTGACGCGCTAGTCGACGCGGACGTGCTGGCAGATACAGACGCATTGGTCGATGCTGAAGCACTTGCGCTTACGGATGCACTCGTCGACGCTGATTCACTCGCTTTCGCAGATGAGCTAGTTGAAGCCGACTCACTTGCACTTACGGACGCACTTGTCGACGCGGACGTGCTTGCTGAAACTGATGCACTCGTCGATGCGGATGTACTTGCGCTGACTGAAGCACTCGTTGAAGCGGACGTGCTTGCACTTACTGACGCGCTTGTTGAAGCCGACTCACTTGCACTTACAGACGCACTGGTGGACGCTGAGGTACTTGCGCTGACTGAAGCACTCGTTGAAGCGGACGTGCTGGCGCTGACTGATGCGCTCGTTGATGCGGACGTACTTGCACTCACAGATGCACTTGTCGATGCAGACGTGCTGGCTGATACAGATGCACTCGTTGAGGCGGACGTGCTGGCACTTACTGACGCACTGGTTGACGCGGATGTACTTGCTGATACAGATGCACTAGTAGACGCGGACGTGCTTGCTGATGCAGATGCACTAGTAGATGCGGACGTATTTGCGCTCACTGATGCGCTCGTGGAGGCTGACTCGCTCGCTCTCGCAGATGAGCTAGTTGAAGCTGATTCACTTGCGGATACCGACGCACTCGTTGAGGCTGACGTACTTGCACTTACGGATGCACTCGTGGAAGCGGAGGTACTTGCACTCACAGATGCACTCGTGGACGCTGACGTGCTGGCGCTTACTGAGGCGCTCGTTGAGGCTGACGTGCTGGCTGATACAGATGCACTCGTTGAGGCAGACGTACTTGCTGAAACGGACGCACTTGTCGACGCGGAGGTACTTGTTGAAACTGATGCACTCGTTGAGGCTGACGTACTTGCACTTACTGAGGCACTCACTGACGCACTTGTCGACGCGGACGTACTTGCAGAAACTGACGCACTCGTGGAAGCGGATGTGCTGGCGCTTACTGAGGCGCTCGTGGACGCGGATGTACTTGCGGATACAGATGCACTCGTTGAGGCTGACGTGCTGGCACTCACGGATGCACTCGTAGACGCTGACGTACTTGCGCTCACGGATGCGCTCGTTGAAGCAGACGTACTTGCACTTACGGATGTACTCGTAGACGCTGAAGTACTTGCAGACACTGACGCGCTCGTTGAGGCAGACGTGCTTGCTGATACGGACGCACT